>JAIOSM010000474.1 GCA_021107575.1 Desulfobacteraceae bacterium
ACTTTTCCATAAATATCAGACAATTCACCCTATAAAGTAATTTCGTTAAATATGTCTAAAGTAAGGGCTATCAGTGCTTGCATTAACTGCAAATACTGTATTAACTTATTTAGAATGCATTAACATTATCGTCTGTTTTGATGAGGAATGATGAATATAGTCACACAGGGCATTAAAAAAAAAACCAAAAAAGACAAACAAGTTTTAATGTTTGTTAATATTGCCCATACTCTTAATTTTATTTCAAAAAAAATTGCTGAAAAAATTTTAAAACAGTATAAAAAAACTGGCGCGGCATTCGACCCAATGTCATATATGCTTGATAAAAAGTATATTAATAAACCCGATCTAATATCTTTAAAAAAGAGCTTGCATGCTTTTGAAACCATACAGGATGATGCAAGATTTGGCGCTTTATGCGTAAGTTTTGATTTTTTAACAAATAGTAATCTTGAATTTGCGCTGAAAGAACAAAGACTATTAATAGAGCAAGGAAAAAATATAAAACTTGGAGAGCTTCTTGCTGAAGCCGGCATGACTTCTAAGGGGCAGCGTCATCTTGTTTTAATCAAACAAAAAACAAATTTAAAAGCGCTTGAAAAATTATCAGAGGCAAACAGTAAAGGAGAAAAAAATTTTAGAGTCAACAAAGAGATAATGAGAGAAATAAAAGAAGACAACCTTATATTCTTTATTCAACATGATTTGTTAATGGCTTATTTAAGTAAAACTGAATCATTTGACCCTGCTACTTCTTTAGAAGAGCTTAAACAATTTATCACAAATCAGGGGATTCTACATGGAGTTGCAAATGACGAACAATTACAACATTTTCTATATTCAAAAAAATATTCACAAGGCAATTATTTTAAACTTGCCGAAGGAGACGCTCCGGTTGACGGAGTTGACGCCACAAAAATAATTTACTTTAAAGAAGAGTACAAAGTTGCAGGAAAAGTAGGGATAGATGGCCATATTGATTATAAAGAAAGAGGGGCCATACCCTTTGTAAAGAAAAATGATCTTCTTGCTGAAAAAATTCCTGCCAGAGAGGGTGAATCCGGCTTGAATATTTTTGACAAAATTATCCCTCCTGAGGCTCCAAAAGAAATATTCCTAAAACCGGGCATAGGAACAAAAATATCAAATAACGGATTAAAATTATATGCTGAAGTACATGGTTATCCGAAAAAAACCATTACCAATGAAATTGTAGTTAATGAAGTTTTTATCATTGACGGCGATGTGGATTATAATACAGGCCATATTAATTATGATAAAAGCGTACAAATTTCAGGCACAATCAGAAATGGGTTTAAAGTTAATGCTATTGATATTGTTGCAGATGAAATTGATGGAGGAATTATACATGCTCAAGGCGATGTTATTATAAAAAAAGGGATAATAGATGCCAAGATAAAAGCAAAAGGCAAAATTACTGCAAGCTATATATTACGCTCAGACATTTCATGTTTTGGAGATGTTGTTGTGTTAAAAGAAATTGCCGATAGTAAAATATTATCTGATGGTAAATGCAGAGTTAAAGCCGGGAAGGTGTTTGCATCATCAATTACTGCAAAAAGAGGAGCTGATATCCATAACATTGGAGCAGAAAAAGCAAAAAGAGTTACTCTTACTATTGGGACATCTCCAAACTATGATAAAAAATCAAACGAATTAGATAAGCTTATTAAAGAGAAGCAGGATGAGCTTGAACAAATAATATATGAAAACAATAATCCTCCGGATGAAATAAAAAAGTTTAAAGATGCTGAAACAGAATGCACAAGATTACTGGGAAATTATATTAAAGATAAATTGATGTTGAAAAAAACAGATCGAGACAATCCTCCAAAGCCTGTTGTAAGAGTAAAAGGCACTATAGTCAGCGGGACAATGATTTCAGGAAAACATTCTAAACTTATTATTAATAAAAACAAAAGAAGAGTAAAAATCATAGAAACTAAGATAACAGAGGATGATACTCCAGAAAAAGACCTGTGGGAAATGATAATATCAGAACTATAAAAACCTCCCCCCTGAAAGAACACTTCCCTTGTAGAAATATTTAAGAAGGCTGTTTCATCACAAGTCGGCATGCCAGAGCAAAATCTTCAGGATAATGTCCGTTTATCCATCTTAAATGTGCTTCACTGAATGCACCGGGCGACATGGGCAGCTTTGGCAAAAAAGAATAAAAAATATTCTGATCATGCTTTTTATCAAGATCAAAGCGTTTGGAAAATTCTATTGAAGTAACCATTCGAGCACCAAGAGACTCAATAGTCTGAATAGCTATTAAGATTGCCCTGTCAATTGATTTTCTCATACTTAAATCTGCTTCTAACACATTACCGCATTGCTTTTTTGGCATGAGCTGGAGTTCAAACTGGGAGGTCTGAGCCTTGGGAACAAAAAGAATAACATTTTTATCTTCAAAGACCTTTAAAGATGCTTCTTTGGATAGATTACCATCAGTTCGTGCATTAGAATTAATGGCAGAAATATAATTATTAAAAAAACTTTTTCCTGTTTTTTCTCTGTATGCCAGGACAAATTCTTCAATTAAATCTCCTGAAGAATATGAAGAGATTGATGCTTTGTTATCTGCATTTTCTGTATTTTGGACATATTTTGGAATCATTGCATATTGCTGGTGTATTTGCTGATGGGAAGCATGAAGGTTATAACCTGAATGGCTATAGCCGAATCCATAATTCCACCCCCATAATGACCTGTTAAAATTAAGTTCTCTGCCATTATTTGAAAGCTGCTCTATTATTTCTAACCGCAAGTCTTCAATGGTCTCATCTGAAAGAGGTTGTTTTGAGCTTACCTGGGACAGTGAAATATGAAGCTGTTCTGCAAGTCTTATGTATGTTCGCTGATAATAAAGGCTGCGCATTCCTTCCATATCGCTGAGCAAAAGCTCTCCGGCACTGTACCTTACTGAATTATTTGCCATGTTTGCTGCGAAATGCCCCCAGGGGATGTATGAATTCCTTCGTAAATATTCAAATACATGACTTTCTTGATTGTTTATGTGCTTATCACCTGTTATTTCGCTTGTGCCCTGAATGCCCGGGACCAAGACCATGGCATTTTTATAAACATCTGGAAGACATCGGTTATTTGCAATTATTTCATACAATGTATAATCTTTGATATCCGGAAAAGCATTACCATTTTTATCTTTTTTAAAATAAAGCCCTTTAGGAATATTGCTATTATTATCAAATATAAACGTACAGATTGTTTTTGCAAGTTCAATAAGTTCATCAGGGTCAGTTGAAGACTCAGCAATTGCTATAATAACAGGTCTTGGAAGAGTCTTGTAAAGATCATTAATTTGTTCTAAAGAAAGAGTATCCTTTTTCAACCATGTTTTCATACTCTTTTGAAAGGAAAAAGAATCCCTTTTTTCTATTTTTATTCTTTCAGGCTGGGAAGCATACTGATCTGCCCAGGCAGAATTAATATAGGTCGTACCCCTGAAAGGGAATGGATTTGGAACCTCATAAATTATATCAGCATTTTCTTCTTTGACATCATTGGCTGGAAAATTTGTATTATTATCGACCTCGGTTTTGTCAGGAAGAACACCTATTGCTTTAATAAAATCTTTTTCTCTTAAGTTGGTAATATTAAAATGGGGTTTATGGACTCCATAAACAAATTGTCCTTTTGATGAGACACAGGTTCTAAGGGAATTCTTATCCGGCGAATCCTTAATTGGTGAAGTCATAAATCAAGCCTCAAACAATACTTCACCAGTTTTTTCAGTAGAATAACCTCCAAGGGCTTCAACTCTTTCCTTGAATCTGTCAGTTTTTATTGTTTCAAGCAAAGCCTGCACTTTATCTGTGTTAAAAAATCTTTCCGGGATAACAAGATCATATTCTTCTGTAATAACAGGTATAAAACCGAGATTCAGAGCAATAGCTGCGGCATTTATGCCAAGTCCTGTATCTGCCCTGCCTGAAAGCA
>JAIOSM010000245.1 GCA_021107575.1 Desulfobacteraceae bacterium
AATTTGTACCTTTCCCAAGGGTGGATTCAACACTGAGACTACCTCTGTGATTATCTGAAATAATAAAATAAGAAACAGATAATCCCAACCCGGTTCCTTCCCCCACAGGTTTCGTAGTATAGAAAGGTTCAAATATTCTTTTGCAGTGTTCTTTGCTCATCCCGGATCCATTATCTTCAATTTCCACCTGGACATAACCATTTGCTTTTCTTATTCTAAGGGTGAACTTGGGCGTATTATCCTTATTCTCAAACATAGCATGGGCACCATTCTGAAGAATATTAAAGAAAACCTGCTGAATTTTGCTTTTTTCACATAAAACCTGCTGTATATTTTTATCATACAATCGTTCTATAACTATCTTTTTAAAATCAAATTGTTTTTTTAGGTCATAATCGGTGCTTGCAAGATTAATTGTCTCATCAAGCAAGGCTCCCAAATCATTTGAAGAGAAGTCTCCTTCTCCCATGCGGGAGAAATCAAGCATATCCCTAACAATAGTTGCAGCTCTATTCCCGGCTGTTTCCACATTCTTAAGTAACTTTGGAAGATCACGGGTCTCGCCATAACTTCGGATGATGTCCATATCTATTCCTAAAGACTTTGCAGCCTTAACATTTGGAGCAAGATCTTTTTGAAGGCGATTTTCAATCACTGCAGTGTTTTGCAGAATACCTGCAAGCGGATTATTAATCTCATGGGCCATTCCGGCAGCAAGGCCACCAACTGAAAGCATTTTCTCAGACTGAATCATCATCTCTTCCATACGCACCTGCTCTGTTATATCATCAATTCGCAGTATGGCTTCTTCAAAATCACTCCCTATACCCTTTAATGGGTATACAATAATATTGATATAATGTTCCTCATTATCAATTTTAACCGGTATTTTTATCTTTTGCTTTATTGTTCTATTGTTTATGGCTTCTTCAATATATTCCAAAGGCAAGGTTTGAGCCCATGGAAAAACATTTTTAAAAAATTCAGTTTCCGCTTTTTCAGCTGCAATGTCTGTTATTGCCTCGGCCTTCTTATTCCATTGAGTAATCATACCTTTGGAATCAACTCCTATAAGGACAGAAGGCATGGAATCAATACTATTTCTCAAATACAATCTGGCTTTATCTACCTCTTTTTTACTTTGAACAAGTTCTATATTCCTCTCTTGAAGTCTTCCATACGATTCTTCCAGCTCTTTGGACATATGATTAAATGTCTGTGTAAGATCTCCTATTTCATCTTGTTTTATAACAGTAACGCGTCCTCCCATTTCTTTTAAACGTATTTGTTCCATGGCATCCCGCAAAAATGTTATTGGCTTGATAATAAATCTCGAAAAAATCAAATTTAATACAATTACTAATACTAAAAAAACAGATAAAAGCAGGCCGCTAAAAATCATGTATGATTTATTTTGATCTGCTTTTAATGTTTCAAGTGAAAAACAAAGCTTGATAAACCCCAGATTTTCATCCATAATTTTGATTCTTTGCAGATATTGTAATATGTCTCTATTATCAAGTCTTACCCTTTTTATTTGAACAGTCTCAAGGATTGTATTTATTTCAGCTTGCGTCATCCTTTGAGTACAGGACTTGATTCCTTCCGAAGCAAGCAGTTTTCCTTTTACATCAAACACACTTATCCTGCATATCCCTTCAACTTCCATCATTCTTTTAATTCTAACCTTCATAGAATAAATGCTATTATCAAAGATCTCATTGGCAAGCGGCTCTAAATCACCTGCCACCATAGTTTTAAGAACAAGCTCAATACTGTTCTGAGTGAATTCAAACCGTTGTTTTTGAAAAGGGAAGTAAATTGCTGAAAAAATAATTGTGATAACAAGAAATGATATCAAAAGCCCAATATTAATTTTAAATTTTAAAGAAACTCTCATAATATATTAATTTTATTTATTGGTTTACTCTTTTTTGAAATATTGCATTACCATTTTCAAATTTCATAATCACTGCGGATCTGTTCACTGTATCACCATTTTCATCAAACGTTATTTCCCCTGTTACTCCGGGAAAATTTTTTGTTTGGGAAAGAGCTTGTCTAACAGCTATACTGTTCACAGTTCCTGCTTTTTCTATTGCATTTATAAGGATATAAAAAGCATCATAAGATAAAACTATGAAAGGTGCATCCACTTTTTCATGCCCTTTTAACCATTTTTTTATGAACTCCTGATTCTCATTAGAACTGATATCCTTGTGCCATTGAGTTATATAATAATTCCCATCAATAGCTTTTCCACCATATTTATACATTGTCTCTTGCCAGCCGTCAGCACCGATAAAGGTCGTTTTTAATCCCACGCTGCGTGCCTGTTTAACAATATACGCAGATTCTCTGAAATGACCTGGTACAAATATAATATCAGGGTTTATTCTTTTAATTTTTTTTAGCAGAACACTAAAATCTGTCATATCTACCTGATAATATCCCTCCCAGAGGACTTTCCCATGACGGTTAAACATTTCAATAAATACTTTAGCAAGTCCTAAACTATATTTTCTGCTTGAATTAGTCAAAACAACTGCAGTATCAGCATTAAGATCTTTTTGTGCAAAATCAGCTGCAATTCTGCCCTGAAATGTATCAACATAACAAACACGAAATATATAATCCCCAACAAGTGTTACTGCAATATTGGTAGCGATAGGTGAGATCATTGGGATTTTTGCATCTTGGAAAACCTTTGCTGCTGCCAGGGAATGAGAACTGAATGCAGGGCCGATCACCCCTGCAACACCATCTTTTACAGCTTGCTTGGCAACAAATTTTGAACCTAAAGAAGTACTTTTATTATCATACTCTATTAAAACAATTTTTTTCCCCAACACCCCGCCGGCTTTGTTAATTTCATCTGCTGCAAACTTTACTACATCAAATCCCTGTAGAGTGACCGCTGCTGTATTGCCTGTTTTTGCGAAAATCACGCCTATTTTTATGGTGTCACCGGAATAAGAATCTGGAGAAGAATCAGAAAAAGAAGGTGTTGCACTAATAAGCAATAAAAAAATTGTAACGAAAACAAATGATTTATTTCTCATGTTACCCCTCTTCTGTTGCTTTTTTAATAAAATTAGTAAGAGTACCAATTTTCTCTATTTCAGTTTCAAGTTTATCACCTGGTGTTAAATATTTCGGGGGCTTCCTTGTAAATCCAACACCACTCGGAGTTCCGGTGAGGATCAGAGTCCCAGGCAATAGCGTAGCACTCTCACTTAAATATTCAATTATTTCGTTAATTGTAAATATCATATCTGATGTTGAACTTTTTTGCAATATTTCTCCATTCACTCTACATTGTATATCAAGTGCCTGGGGATCCTGAATCTCATCTTTTGTTACAAGAAATGGTCCAACAGGACAGAACGTATCAAAACTTTTCCCCTTAATCCACTGCCCGGCTCCGGCATGTTTCTGCCATGCTCTCGCTGATATATCGTTGGCACAGGTATATCCGGCTACATAATCCAAAGCTTGTTCTTTCATCACATTTTTCGCCAGCTTCCCAATTACAACAGCAAGTTCTGCCTCATAATCAACCTGGGGAGGATCAATACAGGATTCAGGAATTAAAATCTCAGAACCCTCAGATGTCACAGAAGCTGGGTTTTTCATAAAAACAACAGGGTATTTTGGAATTTCAAGCCCTGTCTCTTCAGCATGCAGTCTGTAATTAAGGCCTATACAAAATATCGCTGCAGGGGCTATCAGTGGCTTAATAGATTTTATTTTGACTCTTTTTTTTGTATCGATAAATTGCCCAGAAGCATTTATTTTTACTATAGATGCTGAACTGTCCTGAACATCGCAACCTGAATGTATTTCCCCGTCTTTATCTGAAAATCTTATAACCTTCATAAAGCCTCTCAATAAAACTAAAAATTATCTATTAACAGATTTGATTTATTACTTGCTTAATTATATAAACACATTAAGGAATAAAGCTCAATATTTGATCTAAAATACTGTAAGGGATGTATGGAAAACTATTTTAACACCCTAAAGAAAGAACAGGCAAACCTCGTGCTTCTTGTCCTTGCATCCCAGGGAATCAGTGCAAACTTTACCAGAGATAATGATTCTTTTGATATTGTAATGAAAAATGCAGATGAGAAAATCGCCACTCAAATTCTTGAAAAATATTTTACAGAAAATAAAGCTATAAAAGAAAATTTTCAGAATAGCAAGCTGCACCTTTCCTGGAAATCCCCTGCTGTATTTGCAATCATGGCAATGCTTGCCTTTATACATATTTACTCCCGGCACAATGAAATCCATGGACTGCTTGTAAGGGAATATGGCTCTTCAGCTCTTTATATACTTCAGAGCGAGTATTTCAGAGCAGTTACTGCTTTATTGCTCCATGCTGATATTGAACATCTTGCAGGGAATCTTGTTGGTCTGTTTGTATTTGGAACTGGGGTATTCAGTTTAACAGGATATGGGAGAGGCAGTTTAATGCTGCTATTATCAGGATTTCTGGGGAATGTCACCAATGCATACTTTAAAAAAGGAGTTTATCTCTCCATTGGTGCTTCAACCTGTGTTCTTGGAGCTGCAGGTATATTAACTGCTTTACAGATAACAAAAAAAAGAAAGACATCAATGTCCAATATACAAATACTTGCCCCTTTTGCTGCTGGAATGGCATTATTGGCTCTTTTAAGCGGCGGAGAAAACACTGATATTTCAGCTCACTTGTTTGGTTTCTTATGGGGCTTTTTGATTGGGGTGATTTACTCAGCTGTTGTTACAAAAGAGCAAAAAAAAGGGTTAGATAACATCATGTATGCCGGCATTTCAATCATCATTATACTTGCTGCATGGATGAAATATTTTTAATATTGCAAAGGACTTTTATTCAAAAGGACATTAAACCATTTATCTTTTTTGCCTGGTCGTTTATCAGGCGTTATCCATGTTTTAATAATTTTAAGCTCATGTATCCTGCTAACAAGTTCATTGATATTATTTTCATTCATATCAGTAAAGCGCCTGCCATCAATAGAACGTTCTTCTTCCCCATATTTAAAAGAGATATACATAATGCCGTTTTTTTTAAGTGCATTTTTCAACAATATAATTGAACCGAATAATTTATTCTCAGGGACATGAATAAGAGAGGCACAAGCCCAAATACCATCA
>JAIOSM010000333.1 GCA_021107575.1 Desulfobacteraceae bacterium
GGGTATACAATTCTGAAAACTCAGCTTATGATGTTATGCTTGGGCTTTTTGCAACTCAAAACAGAGGTCAGGAAAGCTGCGGCATTGCTGTAAGTGATGGAGATTTAATTTCAAATCACAGAGGGATGGGACTTGTAAAAGATGTTTTAACTCCACCGGTTTTAAAGAAGCACCTGGGCAAAATCGGAATTGGTCATGTTAGATATCCTACACGAGGGGTAGTAGACGCAGATAACTCTCAACCCCATGTACTTGAGACATTAGAGGGAACTATTTTTGCTTTTGCCAGTAATGGAGATATAACAAATTATCCAACAATCAAAAAAGAGCTGGAGTTAAAAGGTGTACGTTTAACAAGTGAAAACGATGGAGAATTGATATTAAGATATATTGCCTGGAACCATAAGGAAAATAAATTATCTGTAATTGATTCAATACAAAAAATGATGGAAAATATCAAAGGGGCTTTTTCTTCTGTGCTAATAAGCCGCGATGAAATGTGGGCATTTAGAGATCCATATGGGATACGACCATATTCTTTTGGTAAGATAGAAAATGGTTATGCCTTTGCATCGGAAAGTAAGGCTCTAGACATATTACGAGCCAAAGATATTGAAGAAGTAAAACCCGGAGAAATTATCCATGTCTCAAAAAAAGGAATTAAAAGAATCAAGTCAGACACCTTATTTTTAAGACATGGACGAAAAGGTTGCTCCCATTGCGTTTTTGAACCTGTATATTTTTCAATGCCTGACAGCAATCAATTTGGAATTTCAGTATATGAAGCAAGAAAAAGAATGGGTAAAGCCTTGGCATCCTATGACAAAGGTTTAGAAATAGATGTTGTTATTTCAGTCCCGGATTCATCAAATGTACAGGCTCTGGGTTATGCACAGTCAAGAAATATTCCTTTTGAAATAGCTTTAATAAGAAATCATTATGTAGGCAGAACATTTATCAAACCGGACCAGGCAGGCAGAGATGAATCAGTAAAACAAAAATTCAACCCCATAAAATCAAGGATAAAGGGCAAAAGAATAATACTTGTTGATGATTCAATAGTACGAGGAACAACCATGAGAAAAATTGCAGGTATGGTTAGAGGTGCAGGTGCCAAAGAAATCCATTTAAGAATTGCATCACCACCTGTTAAATTCCCTTGTTTTTATGGATTAGATACTTCCACAAGAGAAGAGTTAATCGCAAACAGCATGAACTGTGAAAAATTAAAAACATTTTTACAGGTTGATTCTCTCAAATATATAAAGCAGGAAGATCTTTCAAAAGCAGTTAAAAACACTGATGATAACTTTTGTTTTGCCTGCTTTGACGGAAAATATCCCATAGAACTGATTGATGTAAGCTTCTAAAATTCTATATCTTCAAAAAACAGGACAAACCCATTGTCATTATTGTTATGATATCCAATCAATAGAAAACAAGTCAATTTGAATGTTTTTATTGCAATTTCAGATTGTTAGGATATAATTGAATTCTAGCGTCATCTCGCACTCAAAGATAAAGAGTAATTCTTATGGCAAACATCAAGAAACCATCAGCAAATAATAATATATTAGGAACAACAAAGGTCCCCATTGTGGGTATGGGAGCTTCTGTTGGTGGACTTGAGGCTTTTGAATCGTTTTTTAAGGCAATGCCTGCCCTGAACTGAATTTTTAGACTTTTTTGATTTTGAGTTTTAATCTGATGTTTTAAGTTTTTGTGAATACAATCTTATTTATCCATTAATCAATATCTTGAGAGGGTCTTATGAAAAGAATCTTTAAATGGTTGTCTATCATCAGTGGTATCTTTATTGTTCTAATAGTTGCAGCTATTATTATTTTACCTAAAATAATTGATGTTAAAAAGTATAAACCTTTAATAGAGCAAAAAGTTGTGGGAGCAACAGGCCGCTCTTTTACTCTTGGTGATGAGATTGACCTTTCTGTGTTCCCATGGGTTGGCATCAAAGTGACAGATGTTCACTTTGGTAATCCTTCTGGATACAGCGGAAAAGACATGGTTTCTGTGAAAAATTTTGAAGTAAGGCTCAAGGTTCTTCCCTTGCTGTCAAAGAAAATAGAAGTTAAAACATTTGTCATGGATGAACCCACAATAAACCTTGAAAAATTAAAAAATGGAAAGGCAAACTGGCAGGACATAGGAAATAAAACTCAGAAAAAAGAAGTTGCTGAAAGTAAACCTGAAAAGACATCATCAGATCAGAGCCTGGCAATTGAGGAATTGAAAGTTGAAAGCTTTTCAATTAATAAGGGGCAGTTAATTTTTATCGATCAAGGTACCGGGGTTAGAAAAGAGATATCTGATTTAAATCTTAAGCTAGTAAATATAAGCCTTGAAAATCCAGTGGGGATTTTATTTGACGCAATAGTTGACGGGAACCAACTCTCTCTTGAAGGAACAGCCGGTCCCATTGGAAAAGAACCAGGCAAAGGAACAATAGCTATTGATTTTGTTTTAAAAGCGCTGAATGAGCTTGAAGTAAAACTAAACGGCAGTTTGGTAGATCCTATGACCAGTCAGAAATTTGATCTTAATGTGAATGTGGCTTCTTTTTCACCCAGGAAAATTATGGCATCACTTAATCAGGAGTTTCCAGTCCAGACAAAAGATCCAGATGTACTAAAGCTTGTTTCATTTAAAACGCATATAAAAGGCAATAAGGACAATGTTTTTTTATCTAATGGTGAAATAATTCTGGATGATTCAAAAATGTTGTTTTCAGCAACTGCAAAAGAATTTTCCAAGCCTAATATGAAAATTAATCTTAAATTGGACACGATTGACTTAGATCGGTATCTGCCGGAACCTCCTGTAAAAGAAGAAACATCTGAAGCAGAAAGCAAACCAGTTAAGCCTGCAGAATCAAGTAAGAAGAAAACAGACTACGGACCTTTAAGAAAATTAGTGCTTGATGGGAAAATTAATGCAGGTAAAGTAAAAGCCCATGGGGCAATAGTTGAAAATATTAAAATTCATATACTTGCAAAAAAAGGCATCATCACAATTGACCCTTTAAGCTTAGATCTTTATAAGGGAAGTGTTGCATCAAAAATCAATCTTAATGTCCAGAAAAATAATCCTGTGACAAAAATGGTGCTTAAGGCCAATGGTATTCAGGCTGGCCCTCTTTTAAAAGATTCCATGCAAATGGAACTCATTGAGGGCACCGTGAAAAGCAATATTACGCTTGCCATGATAGGTGAAACTCCTGAAATGATCAAAAAGACATTGACTGGGAAAGGAGAACTCCTTTTTACTGACGGAGCAATCATTGGAATTGACCTTGCGGGCCTGGTACGGAACGCTAAAGCGACACTTGGACTTAGTGAAAAACCAAAGGAAAAACCCAGAACTGATTTTGCTGAACTTAAAATTCCTTTTACATCAAAGAAGGGTCTTGTAAATACAATTGGAGCAAATATGATATCTCCTTTTCTAAGGATTATTGTCAAAGGTGATGCTGATCTTGTTAAGGAGCTTTTAGACTTGAGAGTAGATCCTAAATTTGTTGCCACCTTAAAAGGTCAAGGGGATACAAAAGAAAGATCAGGTTTGATGGTACCGGTTAATATCACAGGCACCTTTGATTCTCCTAAAATCCGTCCTGATTTGAAAGGTATTGTCAGTGGTGATCTCCCGGATACAAAAGAAGTAATAGAACAGGTATTGGGAACAAAAGAAGAACAGAAAGAGACCGTCGAATCTTTTAAAGAAGATCCGATAAAGGAACTTGAAAACTTTCTTTCAGATTAAAAAAGGTATACACAATCATATTACATAAATATCTGCTGATAGTGGAGAGCAAAAATGAAATATTTAAATAAAAAAAATATGACGTAAAATTGTGCTGAGTTAAAAGAATTTTAAGTTAAATCACTATTGTAAAACCTGGAGAACATCTCTTGCAATCTGGAGTTCTTCATTGGTTGGAATTACCCACACCTGGATATGGGCGTCCTCGGTATGAATGAAAAAGGGCATAGACGGTGAGGGTTGTTGACTGTTCTTTTCAGGATCAATATCAATACCCAAAAAGGATAAGTCTTTACAGACTCTATATCTTATGAAATCATCATTTTCACCCACGCCTGCTGTAAAAACAAGCGCATCAACCTTTCCGAGAACAGCCATATAAGAACCAATATATTTTTTAACCTGGTAAGAAAACATTTCAACAGCAAGTTTTGCTTTGTTATTTCCCTTTGATGCCTGCTCGTGTATGTCACGCATATCATTCATACCGCAGATGCCTTTGAATCCGCTGCTGTTATTTAATACTGAATCAAGCCCCCTGATATCCATATTGGTTTGTTCCATTAAATAACCGATGATGGCAGGGTCAATATCTCCGGTGCGGGTTCCCATCATAATACCGGCAAGGGGTGTCATGCCCATGGAGGTATCAACACATTTTCCATTTTTAACGGCACACATGGAACAACCGTTTCCAAGATGAATGGTAATCAGGTTTACTTCTCCTGTATCCTTTCTCAGGAGTTTTGCTGCCTTGTGTGTAACATACTTGTGTGATGTTCCGTGGAAACCGTATTTTCGCACTTTATATTTTTCATAATACTCATAGGGGAGAGCATAAAGATAAGCCTTAACAGGCATGGTCTGGTGGAACTCTGTATCAAAAACAGCAATATTGGGGATATTACAAAATATTTGTTGAGCAACTTCAATACCTGTTAAATTAGGAGGATTGTGCAAGGGTGCAAAGCGGCTGTTTTCTTTTATGGTCTGCTTTACCATTTCATCAATGATAATGGCACTGCTGAATGTTTCACCGCCATGTACAACCCTGTGTCCTACGGCATCAATGTCTGCTATATCATCAATCACACCTTTTTCAGGGTCAATTATCAGATCTGCAACCATATGCATTGCAATTTTATGATTTTTTATTTCCTGCTCTTTAACAAGCTTTGTTTCCCTGCCCCTTAAAAAAAATTTATGAATCAGAGTTGCTTTTTTTTCACCTATACGCTCTATAACACCGCCTGCCATGACACTGGCATTTTCCATATTGAAAAGCTGATACTTTAATGAAGAACTTCCTGCATTAATAACCAATATTTTCATAAAATCGCCTTTGAGACTCTTATTCACCTTTCTGGGGACGCATGTCAGCCTTATCAATTCCTGCAACAGCAACCGGTTCTTTCATGGCATCGCGACGGAAGGGTTCTCCTAATTCCTGATTGGTCAGAACCTCTATAAAAGTAGTTTTGCCGTCTTCCATCTGCGCCTTGATAGCAGCACTTAATTTTTCGTTCAGGTCCTCCATGGAAGTTGCCTGAACACCTTCAACACCGCATGCTTTTGCAACAGCAGCGTAGGAAACATCAAGATTCAGCTCGGTTCCGACAAAATTGTCATCAAACCAAAGAGTGGTATTTCGTTTTTCAGCACCCCACTGATAATTACGGAAGATAATCATGGTAATGGCAGGCCATTCACTACGACCACAGGCAGTCATTTCATTCATTGAAATTCCAAAGGCACCGTCACCTGCAAAACCTACCACTGGAACTTCGGGTTTTGCAATTTTTGCGCCCAAAATTGCCGGAAAACCATAACCACATGGTCCAAACATACCCGGAGCCAGATATTTACGACCTTGTTCAAAGGTTGGGTATGCAGCACCAATAGCACAATTGTTCCCGATATCAGAAGAGATGATCGCATTTTCAGGCAGAACTGCCTTGATGGAACGCCATGCCATGCGAGCAGTTATTTTTTCAGGTTCACGATCCCGGGCACGCTCATTCCAAGTAGTGCCTGGATCATCTTCTTCGTGATCCATTTCAGCCAGTTTCTTGCTCCAGTCTGATTTGATTTTTTCAATGGTTGCTTTGCGCTCTTTACGACCTTTGTCACCTGCCAAGGCAGAAAGTCGGACAAAAATAGAGTTAGCAACTTTCTTTGCATCCCCGATAATACCCACTGCAACAGGTTTGGTAAGCCCGATACGATCAGGATTGATATCGACCTGAATGATGGATGCCTCCGTTGGCCAGTAGTCAATTCCATAGCCCGGCAGGGTAGAAAAGGGATTTAAACGGGTACCTAATGCCAGCACAACATCTGCTTTGGCAATCAGTTCCATACCGGCTTTTGAACCATTGTAACCAAGAGGTCCGGCAAACAGAGAATGACTGCCGGGGAAAGCATCATTATGTTGATATCCACAACATACCGGAGCATCAAGACGCTCAGCAAGCTTTATTGAGTCTTTGATAGCGCCGCTGATCACAACACCGCCGCCATTCAGGATTACAGGAAATTTAGCGTTGGACAGAAGCTCTGCTGCCCGGGTAATTGCTTCTTCACCACCATCTGGAAGCTCAAAATCCACAATAGCGGGCAATTCAATATCTATCACCTGGGTCCAGAAGTCACGGGGTATATTAATCTGGGCTGGAGCAGAAGCACGTTTTGCCTGCATGATTACCCGATTGAGAACCTCGGCTACACGGGAGGGGTGAAGTACTTCTTCCTGATAAGCAACCATATCCTCAAACAAGGTCATCTGGGGCACTTCCTGAAAACCACCCTGCCCCATGGTCATATTTGCTGCCTGGGGTGTTACCAACAGCAAAGGAGTATGATTCCAATAAGCAGTTTTTACAGGTGTAACAAAGTTGGTGATACCTGGACCATTCTGAGCTACCATCATTGACATCTTACCTGAGGCGCGGGTAAAACCATCTGCCATCATACCGGCATTTCCTTCATGGCCACAATCCCAAAAAGTGACGCCTGCTTTGGGAAACAGGTCAGATATCGGCATCATAGCCGAACCAATAATACCAAATGCATGTTCTATTCCATGCCTCTGAAGAACTTTTATAAAGGCCTCTTCGGTGGTCATTTTCATTGTACTATTACCTCCACGATTAATTGTTTTTCCAATTATTTACTCTTATTGCTGTAAGGTTAATACACCCAGCATCCAAAAAGTGATTATTTAAAATATTTCTAATATATCAAATACCTAATACCTAATACCTGTCAAGAACAAATTTTAATATTTCAATCATATACAACAGCTACACATAAATGATAGTATGTCTACTCAAAAACAGGCAATGTTTAAAAAATTATTAATGCCTGAAACCTGTAACTTATACAATGGAGTTTCTAATTGAGGAATCAATTGAGGTTTAAAAAAAGAAAACCTCTTAAAAAAATACCTGTAATGCGACCGGGAGCCAGCAAATCTCTTAAAAATATATTTAAAAAAATTGGTACTCCTGATTCAAAAAAATTTATTCCTGACCCTTTTCAAATAAAAGCTGTTGAAGCAATTAAAAAATCTGACTGCCTTGTTGCAGCCCCTACCGGAGCAGGCAAAACCTGGATCGCTGAAAAAGCAGCAGAGCATATAGTAAGTAATGGCGGAAGAGTATGGTATGGTACACCTTTAAAAGCACTGACCAATTCTATATACAGCCAGTTCTCAAAACTTTTTGGGAAAGACAGCGTTGGCATACTAACAGGTGATATAAAAGAAAACGCAGATGCAAATATAGTAATCGGTACAACAGAAATATTAAGAAATCAGCTTTATGATTCCATGCATACAGGCAAAAACCTTGACTGCGATTTAATAATCCTTGATGAAGCACATTATCTTGGTGATGAAGACAGGGGTGTGGTCTGGGAAGAAATCATGATCTATCTCCCCTCAAGAGTCCCTCTTCTTTTACTCAGTGCAACCATAGGAAATCCTTATCAGATAGCAGGCTGGCTTGAATCCATAAGAACAAGAAAATGCAAGGTAATTGAATCATCAAAAAGACCTGTGCCACTGCATCCTGTATTTTTCCACCCTTCAGGAACTCTTTTCCCGCTTTTACAGGGTAACCAGCCAAAATCACCAAGACCTCATAGAATGGTTCTGGATTTTCTTAAGACCAAATACAAACCACAAATTGCACAACCTGGAAAACTGCCGATATTTAGTGATCTTTTAAGAGTCCTTGATCGATATAATCTTCTGCCTGTTATTTTTTTCTTAAAATCACGGGCTGACTGTGATCAGGCAATCAAGCTTTGTAATGAAGAAATAATTTCAAAGCATCCTGAACAACAACAAAAATTAAAAACCCGAATTGCTGAATTAGTATCAGGCAATACTCATCTTGCGGAACACAACCAGAGAGAAACTCTTGAGAACACGGCTGCAGGCGCTCATCACAGCGGGCATCTTCCTGCATGGAAAGTAGTTATTGAGACTCTAATGGCAGAAGGTCTTCTAAATGCGATGTTTGCGACTTCAACTGTTGCAGCAGGCGTAAATTTTCCTGCCAGAAGTGTGGCAATCCTTAATTCAGACAGATTTAACGGTACTGATTTTGTCTCTCTTACTCCAAGCGAATTCCAGCAGATGACAGGGAGGGCAGGTCGAAGAGGAATGGATAATATTGGATTCGGGCTTCTTTTGCCTGGGCAGTTTATGAATTTAAGATATGTGGCAAAGCTTATTAATTCTCCCCCTATTGATATCCAAAGCCAGATCAAGATTGATTTTTCCATGGTTCTTAATCTGCTTTTGTCCCACTCGCCAGAAGAAATCCATCAACTTCTTGAAAAATCATTTGCCTCATATCTGCTCACTAATGGGAAAAAAAGAGGAGAGCAGGCAAGGACACAATTTGGTGCAGGTCTTGAATATCTATGGCAGGATTTCCTTGCTCATATGGACTTTTTAAAGCATGAAAAATTTATAACTAAAACAGGAGAACTCACAGAAGATGGATTATGGGCATCAAGTCTTAGAATTGATGCTCCACTAATGGTTGCCCAGAGTTTAAGAGAAAATCTGTTACCTGATTCCTCTCCTGCAATGCTTGCAGGTATTATGGGCGCCTTTGTAAATGAAAGACAATTCAAAGATGATAAAGTACCTGGGGAGACTGTTCCTGACAATCTTTTATCCACCTTTGCAACCCTGAGAAAAAAACTGCAACCTTTTGCCCTGAATATGAAAAAAAAAGGATTCCCTGCTCCCAATCTTTATATCCAACCGGCTGTATCTCTTTACGGCTGGGCTTTATATGAACCATGGGAGAGTGTAACAGCAAGAACCGATTTTGCCGAAGGCGACCTTGCGAGGCTTATTTTAAGGACTGCTGAGAATCTAAGACACCTTACAAAGCTGAAAGATACTTTTCCAAAAATCGCTCAAAGTGCTGAAAAAGCAATTGAAATGATACTAAAAGAACCTGTTTTTACATGGAATAAATAGCTGAATATGACAAAACAAATTAAATATTTTCTTCAAAACTATAAAATGGTGCTTCATCTTCTGTTTGGAACAAGCCATTTTGGAGTAAATAACAAATTATGGTCAGAATCCGGATCAATATTTGCATCCAAAGGGTTTAA
>JAIOSM010000365.1 GCA_021107575.1 Desulfobacteraceae bacterium
GGTGGGTTGTTCATCTCTGGGTCGAACTGACATTTGAACTTTTTGCTGCCGGTGTTATTGCCTTCCTGACAGTTGCTCTTGGACTTGTGACAAGAAAGACTGCAGAAAAAGTTATGCTGTTTGAACTTTTCTTAATTATGTTAAGTGGTACTTTAGGTGTCGGACATCACTATTGGTGGCAGGGACTTGATGAGTACTGGGTTGCCATTGGCGGAATTTTTTCTGCTCTTGAACCTTTACCGCTTGCTCTTTTAATGATTGAAGCTATTAAAGAGAGAAAACATATTAATTTAAAAGGAGAGGAATTTTATTTTGCTCTTCCATTTTTATGGGTAGCAGGTTCTGCAATTATGAACTGGTATGGAGCAGGTTTCCTTGGAATGGTTATAAACACCCCGACTATTAATTACTTCACCCATGGAACACAATTGATTATGCCCCATGGACATGCTGCAATGTTTGGAGCTTTTGGATTTATCGCCATTGCTTTTATTTATATGACTGCCCGTGCCAATGCTATGGCAGAAGGTCATAAATGGAGTAATACACTGGGTACTGTCGGCTTTTGGCTTTCAACAATAGGAATTATTGGTTTTGGTATTCCAAAGCTGCTTCTTGGTTTCGAACAAGGAAAAATTGCCCATGATATGGGGTATTATTTTGCAAGATTGCCAGATGCACTTAATCATATGGATTTCTGGAAGCAAATCAATATACTGCCAGATGGTATGGTTATTTTAGGTGCTACAATAATTTTTTATGATCTTGTAACAAAGATCTACTTTCCTAAAAAAGCATAGTTATAAATATAATTAAAAAAGATTAAAAAAAGGAGAAGAAGAAATTCTTCTCCTTTTCCAATTCAGGGTATTGTTAGGATTGTGTTAGAATACCTCCTGCCGGTTGAAAAAAACGACAAATAGGTCTAAATATGATTACAAAATTTAACCATAGTAGAGGAAAGACATGAGCCTTGAAATTTGTTATTTAATTGTTAGCATGCTCCTATTATTCGCATTTTTCGATCTTATTGTCGGTGTGACCAATGATGCAGTTAATTTTTTAAATTCATCTCTTGGATCCAAAGCTGCACCATTTTCTGTCATTATGATCATTGCAAGCCTTGGAATCATTGCAGGGGTTACTTTTTCCGGTGGCATGATGGAAGTAGCCAGAAAAGGAATTTTTCATCCCCAATTTTTCACCATGCCGGAGCTTTTAACCCTTTTCCTGGCTGTCATGATAACAGACATCCTCTTACTGGACTTGTTTAACACCCATGGATTACCAACTTCAACAACTGTATCCATTGTATTTGAACTTTTAGGAGCTGCTGTTGCGGTTTCCCTGATCAAAATCATGGCTACAACTGACAGTGCGATGGCATTGTGGGATTACATTAACACGGCAAAAGCCATGGCTATTGTTGGAGGTATCCTTTTATCCATCGTACTTGCCTTCTTCTCCGGGGCATTAATGCAATTTATATCCCGTCTGGTTTTTACATTTGACTATAAACCCCGGCTAAAAAAATATGGAGCACTATGGGGCGGTCTGTCAATGACAGCCATAACTTTTTTTATCCTGGTTAAAGGTTCCAAAGGTGCTACCTTTATGGATGCAGCAACCATTACCTGGATCAAGACCAACTCGTTTATGATCATGGTCGGCATCTTTATCATCTCAGCCATTATTTTCCAGTCCCTGATGTGTTTTTTTAAAATCAATATTTTAAAACCCATTGTCCTTATAGGAACATTTGCTCTGGCAATGGCGTTTGCAGCCAATGATCTGGTTAATTTTATTGGCGTTCCCCTTGCAGGTCTCAATGCCTTTCAGAATGCTATCACATCTGTTGATCCATTAAATATTACAATGACTGCCCTAAGCAAAAAAGTCCAGTCCCAGACTTTTATCATGCTTTCGGCAGGTCTCATCATGGTTATCACTTTATGGGTATCAAAAAAAGCTCGAACTGTCACAGAAACTGAAATCAGCCTTGGTCAGCAGGATGAAGGTACAGAAAAATTTGAGTCTATCTGGTTATCCAGAAAAATAGTCAATTTGTTTGATTTTCTATTTGGTATTGTAATAAATCTGACTCCAAAAATTATAAGAAAACTCGTTTCCAGCCGCCTTACCCCTGTTACAGATATTAAAGGGATATCCCAGGCGGAAAAGCCCTCCTTTGATCTGGTACGTGCCTCTGTAAACCTTATGGTGGCAAGTGCAGTTGTCTCCTTTGCCACATCCTTAAAACTCCCTTTATCCACCACATATGTAACCTTCATGGTTGCCATGGGTACAAGTTTTTCAGATCAGGCCTGGGGGCGGGAAAGTGCTGTGTACAGGGTTACAGGCGTATTAACCGTCATTGGCGGATGGTTTATGACCGCCTTTATCGCCTTTATCGTATCTTTTATCTTTGCTAATATCTTATTTTATTTAAAAATTTATGGATTTTTCATTTTACTGGCTTTTGCAGGATTCATGATCTGGAAAAATCACCGTACACACAAAGAGCATGAAAAAGACAAGGAAGAAGTACGCATCTATAACCTGCACAAAGTTAAAGACTTCCATGAATCCATGTCCCAGACCTTTGATCATTTAGCCTTTCTCCTCAAGGGCATCCAGGAATCATTTGATATTGCTTTTGATGCACTCTTTGAAGGAAACTTATACACACTCAGGCAGGAACGCATGCGAGTCAAACATTTCCAGAACAGTACCAATATCATTATTGCAAATATCTTTAAAGTATTAAGATTACTCTCAAAAGAAGACCAGGGGGTTTCATATAACTACTACCAGATTATCAGAAGGCTTCAGAAACTAACAGACGGACACAGAGATACAATTATCCGTGCCAGCATGCATGTAAGTAACCACCATAAAGGTCTATTAGATGTTCAGATTACTGAATTAAAAGAGATCAAAAAAGTCTTTCTTAATATCTTTTCTGTTGTTGAAACTGCTTTCCAGGACAAACAAATTGTAGACTGTCAGGATGCTGTTGAGCAATTTTATTACTTACGGGAGCTTGTTGATGATTTTAATGAAAACCAGATTGCAAGGATTATAGATGATTCTTCAAAAACACGGTTGAGCATTCTCTTTTATGCCATTAGCGGAAATTGTGTGATGATGGCAAAACAGAATGTCAAACTCCTGGATATTTTTAATGAATCCTTCAGGCTGAACCAGAAATGCTCTTAAAGGTTTTGTTTCTTTCTTGACTTTGAGAATGAATTTGAATAGAAATAAGAGCAAATGAACAAAGTTGCAATCAAAGTAAAAAATTTAGTAAAAAAATATAATGACTCCACCATTATTGACAATCTAAGCTTTGAAGTTCCGGAAGGTATCTGTTTTGGTATTCTAGGACCTAATGGTGCCGGTAAAACAACTACCATGGAAATTCTCTATGGAAAAGTTCAAAGGGAGCAAACCAATGGAACCAATGGCCATGAAGCCCGGGAATCAAAGGAAGTCAGCGTATTTGGTTACGACCCTTTAGACAATGAGCTGGAAATAAAGTTTATTACAGGAATTATCCCCCAGGAAGATAATTTCGATGTTGAATTGAGTGTCTTCCAAAACCTGTTGATCTATTCTAAATTTTATGGATTATCAAAAAAACAAGCCCTTCCAAGGATTGAATATGTTCTTGAGTTTATAGATTTAACCCAAAAAAAAGATTCACGAATCAGAGAGTTATCAGGGGGCATGAAAAGGCGGTTATTAATTGCAAGAGCTCTTCTTAATGATCCAAAGTTACTGATCCTTGATGAACCGACTACCGGGCTTGACCCCCAGGTGAGGCACCATATCTGGAATAAACTTAGAATCCTGAAAAAAGAAGGGGTGACCATACTGCTTACAACCCACTATATGGAGGAAGCCTATCAGATTTGTGATTCTCTCATAATTATGGATAAAGGGAAAAAAATTTCACAAGGGACTCCCATAGAGTTAATAGAAAAAAATATTGAAAAATATGTACTTGAAATAATCAAAAACAATTCAAAATTTAAAGGAGATAATTCACCTGTTCTCAGGGTTGAAACATCCCATGACCGAACACTTATTTATTCGGATAATTTAGATGAAATAAAAAGGATTTCCAATGATTTCAGCCCGGGCGATTATTATTTAAGACAATCAAATCTTGAAGATGTTTTTCTGAAAATCACAGGGAAAAGATTCAATGAATGAAATAAGCCCACCTTCTTTTTCCCAAAGAATATATAGTATCTGGTATAGGCATATCTTGGTTTATGTTAAAAATATATTCAGTAATGGCATCCCGCCATTTCTTGAACCTTTACTCTTCTTGTTAGGTGTAGGCCTTGGTCTTGGAAATTTTGTCGGTGAAATTAATAATGTATCCTATGTTACTTATCTTGCTGCTGGAATTATTGCACCTCCTGCAATGTTCACAGCCGCATATGAATGCACATTTGGAACATTTATAAGGCTTGAGTTCGATAAAGTATATGATGGCATGGTGTCAGCTTCAATGACCGTAGAAGATCTTTTTATAGGTGAAATTTTATTTGCAGGCACAAAAGGCCTCTTTTTTTCTTTTGCAGTTTTGTCTGTTATTTCCATATTCGGGCTAATTGAATCTCCCATGGCTGTTTTCTGTATTATAGTCGGATTTTTTACAGCAATGATGTTTGCAGTGTTATCTTTATTAGTTACAAGCTTTGTAAATAATATAAACCATTTTAATTTTTACTTTACAGGGTTTATTACTCCGGTTTTCTTTTTATCCGGGATAGTTTTCCCCCTAAATACACTACCAAAATTTTTGGAGCTGTTTGCACAAATTTTCCCTTTAATCCATTCTGTTAACCTTATGAGGGCCTTTTGTTTCAATCAATTTGAGCTTTCTCTGATTGGGGATATCTTTTACATAATTACCTTTATTTTAATAATCGGCTTTTTAGCAATTAAACGGCTGAGGCACAAAATAATAACATAATACAAAAAAGGCTTTACAAGTTCATAATCAACAACTTTGTAAAGCCTCTTATTTTTGGTACCGAAGAGAGGACTTGAACCTCCACACCTCGCGGTACTAGATCCTAAGTCTAGCGTGTCTACCAATTCCACCACTTCGGCATATAATTTGTGAGAGCTTATATACTACAACTTCACTCAATAGTCAAAGTATGTTTTAATATTTTCTACTCTATTGACAATTTGTTTAATAAATGATTGTTTTAATAATATTATTCCCTAATCTTAAGGATACAGCTACATGAAAAAATTTTTAACTTTAGCCTGTGTGATCGCTACATTAACTTTTTTCTTTCAGATAAATTGTTTTAGTGACGATCCACAAATTCTTGAGGCTGTAAAACTTGAACATTTTAAAGTAAGTACCGATGCAGAAGGGAAATGGCATTATTCAGTTAAAGTAATAAATACCGGGAAAAAGTTTTGCAATAATGTTTTTTATATTAAAATATTTGAAAATAATGAACTGTGGGCAGAACACACGTTATCAAAATTGTTGCAAGGAAGCACTGGTGGAGCTTATCAAACAAGTAATTCAGTAATAATGGATAAGTTTTTTAAAAATCGGGTTAAAGAGACTAAATTTAGATGCGTGCTTTTATTTAAAGATACAAGTATAGAGAATGCAATTGCAGCACCGGAATTTAAATCTGTTTATATTGAAAACTACAAAAATAAAATAGTAATCGACTCTTTTAAAACAGATGCTAAAACCTACACAGCAGTGTTAAAAAATAATTCAAAATATATCCTTGATGTTGGTATAGTCGCTTTAGAACTCTGCAATGGCCAGATGATTTATAAATCAAGCTCTTTTAAAATATTAAGACCGGATAAAACTGCGACTTTTAAAAATGATAGAGGTACTAAAGATGAAGGCTGTACCGGTGTTCTCTTAAAATTAATTGATCATAATTCTAAAGTAGGCTCTGACTTACTTTTTTCCAGGACATATCAGTACTAAGGCTAAATCGTGTCTCTGATCTGATATCCAGCCTAAAGTCCCTGAAATACGATAACACACATTTTATATTACTTTTTTAGCACATGCCTGTATAATAATATTAATATTTTATATTATTATTTCCTTGACACACTACTTTCTATGTTTATTTTCTATCTCAAGGAAAGAGACAAATAATAACTTAAAAAAGGAGAGTTATCATGACGCTTGTAAGATATAACCCATTAAACGACGTTTCACTATTCCGCAATAATTTTGGAAGATTTTTCAATGATTCATTTTTCACAGGTCATACAATTGACCAAAAAGCAGGTCAGAAAAAGGAATGGCAGCCAGTTGTGGATATTATCAAAAAGGATAAAAAAGTTATAGTGACAGCAGAGCTTCCCGGGATAAGCAAGGAAGACATTTCCATTGATGTTAATGAAGAGGTCCTTACTCTGAAAGGAGAACGAAAATACGAAAATGAAGTAAAAGAAGCTGATTTTTACAGAAAAGAAAGAATAAGCGGTTCATTTTCACGATCGTTTGTACTCCCGGCAGGTGTTTCAACTGAAGAAATCAATGCTGAATATAAAGACGGCATACTAACAATTAAAATCCCTGAAGCGCAAAAAGAAGAAGTAAAACAGATTACAATCAACTAAAACAAAGCCATAATTTAAGGGCTGACCTGTCTATCAGATTGATGTATCTCAACAGGTCAGCCTTTTTTTTAAACCAGTATATCTTTTTTCTGATTTTACCGTATTTACAGCCATTGCAAGTGCTTTTTTAGTTCCAACCATTATAACAAGCTTTTTCCCTCTTGTTACAGCAGTATATATGAGCTTCCTTTGTAAAAGAATATAATGTTGAGTTACAATGGGAATAATCACAACAGGATATTCAGAACCCTGGGACTTATGGATTGAAACAGCATAGGCATGAATAATTTCATCCAGCTCTGTAAAACTATATTCAACTTCTCTTTTATTATAAAGAATAATTACATTTTGATTTTCATAACTTATCTGCCCAATAACACCGATATCACCATTAAACACAAGTTTACCGTAATTATTTCTAATCTGCATGACCTTATCATTAGCCCTGAATTCCCGATTTCCCCGTGTTAGACTTGCTGAACCTTTTTTTTCACAATTTAGGACTTTTTGAAGTTCAACATTAAGATTTGCTGAGCCTGCGAGTCCTCTGTGCATAGGCGTAAGAACCTGAATATCATTTACAGGATCAAATCCAAATTTATTTTTTATTCTGGTTTGAGCAAGCTCAATAATTGTCTTTACAACATCTTCAGGCTCTTCCCGCTGAATAAAAAAAAAATCACTATTATCATCTGTGTCAATTTTAGGAGAATAACCTTTGTTGATTCTATGGGCATTTACAATTATCATGCTCTTTCGAGCTTGCCTGAAAATAGTATCAAGCTCTACTACACTGAACATTTTCGATGAAATAATATCATTTAAAACATTACCTGCTCCCACAGAAGGAAGCTGATTAACATCTCCCACAAAAATAATTGAACAAAAATCAGGGACTGCTTTTAAAAGTTGATACATAAGATAAGTATCAATCATTGATGATTCATCAAGTATCAGAAGATCACATTTCAAAGGATTTTTCTCGTCTTTTTCAAAGCCCGCTTTTGTCATGGAATACTTAAGCATTCTGTGTATTGTAGTTGCAGGATGCCAGGTTGCTTCATTCATTTTTTTTGCAGCCCGCCCTGTGGGAGCGGCAAGTAAAATTTTTATGCCGAGTTTTTTATATATCTTGATAATTGCATTAATAATAGTAGTTTTACCTGTGCCGGGGCCCCCTGTAATCACAAGAAGTTTTTCATCAAGAGCCATGGCTATTGCTTGTTTCTGCATTTTTGCAAGTTTTATAGTAAGTTGACCCTGAACCCATTTAAGAGCTTTGCCTGTATCAATTTTTCTTATACTGGAACCTTTGGTTTTAATACTTTTTAATCTGGAAGCTATTCCCTTTTCACTGAAAAAATATTGAGACAGAAAAATGTTTTTTAGATTGTTATTGGCTTGTTCGACTTCTGATTCCTCAGAGCCCACTGATTCTGGAGGCTCTAATGCTTCAATTACTATTTTTTGATTTTGCTCAGCAACATCAATTGCTTCAACAATTCTATCTCTTGTTGTTTCAAGGAGTTCTTTAGCTTTATCAATCAACTCTTCATAGGGGTAACAGACATGACCTTCATTGGAAAGAGAGTGCAAAGTAAAAAGAATCCCGGATTCTATCCTCAATATTGAATCTTTTGCAATGCCAAGTTTCTCTGCTATTTTATCAGCTGTAATAAACCCAATTCCAAAGATATCATCGGCAAGCCTGTATGGATTTTGCGTAACAACCTCTATGGAATCGTCTCCATATTGTTTGAAAATCTTTGCTGCATAGGCCGAACTAACTTCATGGGACTGGAGAAAAAGCATAACTGTTCGAATCTCTTTTTGCTCTTCCCATGCCTTTTCAATCATTAAAATTCTTTTTTTACCTATACCCTCTACCTTTAAAAGCTTTGATATATCATTTTCAATAATATCAAGGGATTTACCTCCAAACAATTTTACAATTCTCTTTGCCATCACAGGACCGATGCCTTTGATAAGACCTGATCCAAGATACTTTTTTATCCCAAATTCTGTTGCAGGCACCTGGGTTTTATAAGTCTCAATACTGAACTGGGTCCCAAATTTAGGATGATCTATCCATTTGCCCTGCATTTTTAAAATCTCACCAGGGGTCGGGTTGATTAAATTACCAACTACAGTAACAAAATTACGCTCTGCTCTCACTTTAACGCGGCAAATAGCAAAATTATTTTCTTCATTAAAAAAGGTGATTCTCTCAATTTGTCCTGTGAGTTCGATCATCATTTTGAATCAACAGCCTGTTGAATAATCTGTGTAAGCTCATTATAGTCCAATGGCTTTTGAATAATTGCATACAAATCGAAATCTTTGTATTCTTTGTTCGTAATTAAAGAGGGGTTTCCGGAACAAATAATTATTTTGACATTTTTATCTTTTTTTCTGATCTTTCTTATAAACTCAATACCATCCATACGGGGCATCTGAAAATCTGTCAGTACAACATCATATAAATTTTCTTTGAATTCTTTAAGAGCTTGTCCCGGCAAAATATACGTATCAACATCAAACCCAAATGCTTCCAGCAGTTCATCAAATGCCTCAGCTATCATTGCTTCATCATCAACAAAAAGTAATTTTCCCTGGCCTGTAATCGCATTTTGCTCTTTACCATATTCGACGGTTTGTTCTTCTTTGTCAGTTACCGGAAAATATATTCTAAAGGTTGTACCTTTGCCAAGCTTGCTTTTAACTTCGATTTCTCCTCCATGGGACTTAACTATTCCGTGAACAGTTGCAAGCCCCAGACCAGTACCTTTTCCCTGCTCTTTTGTTGTATAGTACGGATCAAACATATTTTTTACTACCTCAGGGGACATGCCCTCCCCTGTATCACTTACAATAAGTTCTAAATAATGTCCTTTTGAAAGAAATCCGGTTGTAGTTTTCATGCCTTCCAGCTCAACAGGCTGCAAACTGACTTTAAGAATACCGCCTTCTTTTTCCATGGCATCTTTTGCATTATAACATAAGTTCATAATGATCTGATAAATCTGTGTTGAATTAGAAAAGACTAGGGAAGATTGTGAATTGATCTTCTGCTCTATTTCAATAGATGCAGGGATAGTACTTCTAATAAATCGTGTTACTTCTTTTATAATTGCATCAAGCTTGATTGCCTTAAAACTTTCCTGCTTATTTTTTCTGCTGAATGTTAATATTTGATTTATTAAACTTGTTGCTCTATCACATGCGTCAATAATATTTCGAAATTGTTTTTCTTTTTTTATAAGGGGTCCCTCTTTACCCATTATTAGAAGGTGAACATTACCTGAGATTGCAGAAATTATGTTATTAAAATCATGGGCAATACCACCGGCCAGATGCCCCATTGCTTCCATTTTCTGTACTTCAAGCATTTTTGCTTCAAGTATTTCTTTTTCTTTTTTATGGCTGACATCATGTATTATACTATCAATTATCAGTATATTATTCTTTTTGTCTGTTTCTGCTTTTGAATCTATCGATACCCACGTTGTGCTGCCATCTTTACGATAAAATTCTGCTTCAAATTCTGCGACTCTATTATTTACTTTTATTTCATTCAAATACTGATCACAAACTAAAGTATCAACAAAAACTTTTCGCCAGGCCTCTTTTTTAAATACGGATAACTCTTCTGAAGAAGAGTAACCAAGCATTTGCAATAAAGCTGGATTTGCAATAACAGTTTTTTCTGAAAAAGAAATTTGAGATATTCCATCCAAAGAATTTTCAAACACTGAGCGATACTTTTCTTCAATGATGTCAATATTCGTAAATGCATTAGAAAATTTCATGGAAAGATTTAAAGAATGAAAAATAATAAAAACCAATAATCCTAAAGGTGCCATATAAAAAGAAAAAATTATTTCTTTGGCAAATAGAATATCATTAATCATTGTTGCAACTGCAATAATAGAGCCAACAGCAACCAGGAATGCACCGGGCTGCTTATTTAAAACAGCTCTAAAAATCACAGCAACAATATAAAGCAAGAAGGCCATTGCAATTACTTGATAAGTTGTCACTGTATGGGAAAAAATCTGAGGTGGTGTGATAAGGACAAAAAGACTAAAAACAAGCGCAATGATTGAACTGATTATCGATGTTTTTTCCAAAGCTTCATCAGGGTAGAGATTATTAACAAAAAGCACAACTAAAGGTATGGTAAGGTAAAAGCTTAAATATTCAAATTTGTAGGCTATGAGCCAATTAAAATTCGGGAATAAAAAATAAAAGACATGTTCACTTGTCACAAAGATTCGAACAACAACAACAAAACATAGTAAACCAAAATATAAAGTAGTGATATCTTTTCTACGGAGAACAAAAAGACCTAAATAATAAATCCCCATCATTAAAATAGCGCCTATTAAAAAAATATCAAAAGAAAAAGATCTTATCCTCTGTTCAGATACCTGTTCAAAAAGCCCTATTTCCACAGAACGCCATGGCCCTCCTGATCTGTGAAAAAAATTTGAGATCTGCAAAACAATCTCTGTCTCAAACTTCTCAGGAACAAACCGAATGGTTTTAACTGCAAACTGAGGGGTCATTTCCTGTCGACTTTTACCAACTTTGCCTACAGATAATAGCTCGCCATTTACCCAAACGCGGTAAGCTGTTGACATTATTAAAAATTTTACTGCATAAGCTCTATCCTTATTAAGCTTTATTTTAAGCCTGTAGGTTGCATATCCATGCCCGGCAAATGATTCTTCCCCAATTTGATAATAATTCCATGAGCCGGGAACATTGACAAAGCCTGTTCTGTTGCTTGATCTGTCTGTCTTAAAATCTTTCGGGAATAAAAATTGATTCCAGTAAAATTCCCATTCACCATTCAACTTAACTGAGCCATTTCTCTGAAAATCCCAGTCAGTTAAATTTATTGCTCCATTAAAAACTTCTGGTTTAACCTTTTTCTGATTTTTTTGATCTTTTTGAATTATTTGGCTGCAAAAGCCGGATTGAGTAGGAGAATGCACCAATGTGCATAGAATTGTTAAACATAAAAATATAAAAATTACAATTTTCCAGCGCATATAAGAATCCATTTGCTAAAAACTACCTAAAAAAAGTTTAACAAATGTACTGTATAAATATTGTCTGTTTTTGTAAACAAAAACTTATAGCTTTTCTTCTCTTTCCTCTAGTACTTTTTTCAATACCATCAGCGCAGTATTACATGCTGGTACTCCTGCATAAATACTTGTCTGGAACATAACTTCTGCTATCTCCTCTCTGGAGCATCCAACATTAAAAGCAGCATGAACATGCAATTTTAACTCTTCGGGTTTTGATAACGCCATAAGCGATGCCACAGTTACAAGCTGTCTTGTTTTGTGAGGAATTTTTTCCCGGGAGTACATTGTCCCGGTAATATAGAGAGACATATCTTTGGCAAGATCTTTATCAAACTCTTTCCATAAGTTATATGGTTTTTCTTCATTTTTCACAGTGCTGAAATATAGATTAGCTGTTTTGCCGGTCTTTTTGGCAAGTTCTTTTTCATCCATTTACATATTCCCCAATTTAAAAAAAATTCAGGCTGTAATACAATTTAATTTATGTCACAGCCTGAATTATTATATATTTACTATTATCTGTTAGCTTTTCTAATACCAAGCTGATCAAGAGCAATAATCCATTTACAAATATTGGCAGAGCCTTCAACCATATAATAGGTTGGTGCATCTTTATAATATCTGGCAACCGGATATTCAGGTGAATATCCATAAGCACCAAGAATTCTCATGGCATAGTTTGAACATTTTGTTACAACTTCACCAACAAAATATTTTGCCATGGCAACATCAAGACCATTGTTAACTTTACCCTGATCTTTTGCCCATGCAGCTTTATAAACTAAAAGACGTGCAGCTTCAATTTCTGTGGCCATCTGTGCAATCATATCCTGATTCATCTGAAAACTTCCGATTTTTTTCCCGAATTGTTTTCTTTCATTACAATAGCTGATAACTGCTTCAAGACATGCCTGGGCAAGCCCTACACCACCTGCTGCTGCAGAGAGTCTTGTCTGATTCAAAGATGAAAAAACTATCTTAGCTCCATCACCTGGTTTACCAAGAATATTTTCTTTTGGAACTTTTACATTATCAAGAAAAAGCTCGCCAGTTGGAGAAGAATGAGAGCCCATTTTTTCAAGGACAGATGTTGTAACACCATCAAAATTTTTAGGTTCAATAACAAATGCAGACAAACCCTTTGACCCTGCATCCTTATCAGTATATGCATAATAAAGAAGAGCATCAGCATGGGCTGCATTGGATATCCATGTTTTTGATCCGTTCAAAAGCCAATGGTCACCTTTGTCTTCTGCAGTTGATA
>JAIOSM010000497.1 GCA_021107575.1 Desulfobacteraceae bacterium
CCAGAGTTGAGAGCTTAAATTCTTCACTTACTATTAGAGATGATTCATCAAAGTGTATAATTGAAGAGATCCCAATGGGAGCTATTGGTTCCGCAGGCTATTATGAAATGAGATTAATAGATTTATAACAGGTGATCAAAACAGATTGACCAAAGAAATATTTCAAACATAGCCACTGAATTGAGCTATAAGCTATCTTAAATGAGAGATTAATATATGGGTAAAAGACCTGGCATTAGGAACGCAGATAAAACCATTCAGGTTTTATTTGAGATATCCAGCGTCCTGAACAGGACATCAACCCTTGGTGAGATGTACAAATCAATTCATAAATCCCTGGGTAAAATATTTAATGTAGATAATATGTATATTGCTCTTTATCATGAGGATAAAGATTCCGTAACCTTTCCTTACTACGTTGATGAAATAGATAAAGACTTTGTAGAAGTGTTTAAAATCAGTAAAAAACAATCAATGATTGCAAAAGTTATCAATCAGAAAAAAGCTTTGCTGGCAACTAAAGATGATTTGATGAGGATGGCGTCAAAAGAATCTGGTGAGCTTATTGGCATTCCATGTCAAATTTGGATTGGGGCGCCTCTTATGATAAAAGACAGGGCTTTTGGCGCACTTGCTCTTCAAAGTTACACTTCAAGGGATATGTTTAAAGAGAGTGATCTTACTCTTTTAAGTTCTGTTTCAGAGCAAATTGCCATGGCTATTGAAAGGAAAAAAGAAGAAGAGGCAAGAAAAAAGAGCGAAGAAATTAATACCACCTTGTTTGAAATTGCCAATGCAGTCAATACCACAATAAATCTGGAGCAATTATGTAAATCCATTCATGAATCACTTAAAAAAGTCATATATATTCAAAATTTTTCATTATCTCTTTATGATAAAGAGATTGACCAGCTCAATTTTTTATATCACTGTGATGCAACTAACCCTGAGAGCATTATTGAAAACGTCAGCCAAAGTGCTTCTCTCACCTTTGAAGTCATCAGAACGGGCAATTCTCTTTTACTTGACAGACAAGAGCAGAAGGAACTTGTGAATAAGCTCGGCGGGGGTATGATTGGCACCCTGGCAAAATCATGGCTCTGTATACCCTTAAAAGCAAATAACAATGTCATAGGTGCAATACTTACTCAGGATTATACAACTGAAGACCGTTTTAATAAGAAGGATATTGAATTGTTGACCATTGTGTCAGGTCAAATTGCACTATCCATTGAACGCAAACGTGCTGAAGATGCAGAAAATAAAAGTAAAGAAATTAACAGGGTGATGTTTGCAATATCGAATGCTGTGAACACTACAGACAATTTGTATGAGTTGTACAAGTCTATTCATACGATCCTGAGCAGTGTTCTTGATGTAGCTAATTTTATGATAGGGATTTATGACCATAAAAAAGATAGTATTCTTTATCCATATTTTACTGACGAACAAGATGATGACTATAGTGAGATTCAAAATGTAAGTACATCAGGGATTCTTGCTTCAGAGATCATTAATCGTGCAAAACCGTTTTTTATTACCAGAGATGAAATCATTGAACGTACCAAGGTAATGGGGGCCAGAGGGCTTGGAGTGATTCCTGAGCAATGGTTTGGTGTCCCTTTAATAATTAAAAAACAGGTCATTGGAGTTGTAGTTGTCCAGAGCTATTCTGATACTGAACGCTATAGTGAAAAAGATGTTGGAATACTTTTATCTGTTTCTGAGCAGGTTGCCATGGCCATTGAAAGAAAACAGGCAGAAGAGAACATCAAACAGAGTGAAGAATTAACCAAGGCTTTGTTCAGTATTTCAAATGCTGTAAATACTACTGATAATTTGGATGATTTATACAGGTCTATTTATAATTCTTTAAATACTCTTATTGAATTGCCTAATTTTTTTATTGCTATTGTTGATGAAGAAAAAAAAGTAATGAATTTCCCATTCTACAGGGATGAATATGATTTATTGGAAACGATATTTTTTACTATTGATAATCTTGAGGAGAAAGGCACCATCACGACTGATGTTATCAAAAGTAAAAAAGCTTTGTTTCTGAAAAAGGAGGAGCTTGAAAAAATTGCTGAGCAAAATAAATTGGTAGGAACTGTATCACTTGTCTGGCTTGGCATCCCTTTGATAATCAGGGATAAAGTTATTGGAGTTATGGTTGTTCAGCATTATACAGACCCTGAATATTTCACACAAAAAGATATGGACCTTTTTATTGCTGTATCAGACCAGGTCGCACTTGCAATTGACAGAAAACGATCCCAGGAAATTATATTAGAACGTGAAAAGCAGATTTTGCAACTCTCAAGGCAGACCCAGGAATTTTCCCTTGTAGCGGCATCAATAATTTCCATGAAAGATGAAAAAGAAATTTTTAAGCATATCAGCAAAGCAATTGTTAAATATTCCGGTTTTCAAAGAGTTTTAATTTCATTATTTAAGGAGGAGCCACCGTTTCGTGATATTATTGCTTGTGAAGGGCTTGATAAGGCAACAATTAATAAATTACGAACAATTGAAATGCCGAGCAGTTGGTATGATGCAGTTTTTGAGCAAGGGGAAAGAATCGGACTACTAACTATTTATATACCCCATACAATGAAATACATATTAAATCAAAACGCCACTGTTTTTGGTAAAGGCTCTCCTCCTGCGATAAAAAATTGTTGGCATCCTGAGGATAATCTCTTTGTTGAGATGCGGGATCAAACAGGGCAATTGCTTGGGATAATTTCAGTAGATGATCCCAA
>JAIOSM010000006.1 GCA_021107575.1 Desulfobacteraceae bacterium
ATAAACAGGCTATGATTGCCCGGGTACAGGGCCTCAGCCCAAAAGGGAAAACACCCATCAGCCGTTCAGTGAGGTTGACTGCTGAACAGATCAAGCATCTTGAGGACGAGACCACAATTATTCTGGTGTCTGATGGAAAGGAGACCTGTGATCCTGATCCATGTGGTCTGGTAAAAGACCTTAAAGCCTCGGGCATTAAATTTATCATGCATGTTATCGGTTTTGATGTTACTGAGGAAGAAAAGATGCAGCTTGAGTGCATGGCAAAGGAAGGCGGAGGCAAATACTTTACTGCTGACAATGCCGGAGAGTTTTCAGCTGCTGCCAGTGAAGTGGTGAAAAAATCAATTCCAACTTATGGAACTCTGCGTATAAAAGTGAGCAAAAACGGAAAACCCTTTTTTACAGCAATAACTTTAACCAACATGGAAACTGGAAAAAGTTGGGCACCTGGTGGTCCATACGATAAAGCAGCAGGTATTGCTGAAAGACAGCTTGCACCGGGGAACTATACAGCAGAGCTGAAAGACCTGACTGTGAGCGGCGGTAAAACACCCACAGTCAAACTGACAGATATTGTTATCGTGGCAGGTGAAACAGTTGAGCGGAATGCAGATTTTTCAGACGGCACTCTTGTGATCACCACACTTCTAAATAGCAAGCCCTATAAATGTCTAATTATTTATTATCGCCAGGGGGAGAATAAACATTTTCATAATGAAAACAGTCATCCCAAAACCGGTCAGCTTAAACGTAAACTCTTGCCTGGTGTGTACAGGATTAAGGCGCAGACAGACACCATAGTCGGCAAACCTGTTGTTGTTTTTGACGAGTTGGAAGTCCTGCCGGGCAGCATTGTAGAAAAGACGGCAGAGCTTTTTGCCGGCGAGGTAACCATAGCCTCTACTCTGAACGGCAAGCCCAAAGAAATGCCCTTTAAAGTTTATGATACTTCCGGGAAACAAATTTATAAACATTGGAGTTCAGGCGGACAACGTCTGATTCGTCTGGCTGCCGGAACATATACGATCAAGGTGATAACAAATGTGGACGGTTCCATAAAAAGCTTTGAGAACTTGATAGTTGAAACAGGGCAATCTCAGACTGTAAAAGCAGATTTTAATTTCGGCATGTTAACCATTGCTGCGACTCTCAACGGGAAACCTTTTAGCACGCCGTTTAAAATTTATAACCTTACCGGTAAACAGGTTTTAAAAAACTGGATCCAGAAAGTGCCGCGCACAACAATGCTGGCAGAAGGAACATACACAGTAAAAGTCACCAGTATTAAAGATAATAAGCAGGTTGTGACGTTTGAGAATGTCAATATCGTAAACCTGCAGCATCAAACTATCACTGCAGATTTTCCCGTGACAGTCAAGTAACAATGTAACTGACTCTTTTGATTGTAACCATTGCATGGATACTCTTGAAAAAATTCGAAAAGATATGCCTATCAGACTTTGTACAGGGTTCAGTGAGACCATATCTGATCAAAAGGCAGCATCTCTTGGCATTGTTTTTTATTAAAACCTGTTGTAATGAAGGATCTTGCTCACAAGATACGTGAGGTTCTGAATGGAAACAAAAATTGAAATTATATAGCCATGGATGTTCCGGTTGAATATTTATTATAGAATTAGTCCGTATGTTCTACTTTTTTACCATGGGCAAGAAAATGTTCGCCCTTTATTTTTATGAGAATTTTATTGTTGTTATTATAGTATTTATTTTCAATATCATCAGAATCGAGAAGAGAAATCAATTTTAATTTTTTATAATTTTCTAAAACAGGCAGATCAATATAATCAAACAGTATTTCACTCTCTTTTCCGGTAATTGAATTAAAAAGTTCAAATATACTGGTAATAGTCTTTTTATTCAGCACCATAAAGGTCCCTTCCAACACAAAGAGTGTTTTTCTGTTCCCTTTAAATTTTGATTTTAATAGTTTTTTTTTAATTGATTCATTATCAAAATTAATTGGAATAAATGTTATGTCATCCGGGATATATATTTTTTGTTTCTGCAATTGTTTCAGTTTTCTGGCCTGGGTATCTTTTACATCAAGTTCAAATAATTTTGTTGTTGTTTTGTCATTGAGAAATCTTATGCCTCTTGAATCATATCCGGAGCAAAATGAGACAATCTGTTCAAAGCTGCTTTCTATTGCTTGTTTATAGACAGAGTCAAAGAATTTCGTTCTCGCAGTTATATATGTATAAGTGCTTTGTGGGGCCATCTTTGATAATAATTTTATAACTTTGAATTTTAACAATAGCCTGGTTGAAAACGGTATCATTATAGGAGCAATATAGTCATCAGTTTTTAGAAACGTGTTGTTTTCATAAAATGATTGCGCTCTGCATATACAGGTAAAACCAGCTGCCTTCGCACTTCTTTCTTTAATTGGCAGTATTGGTTTTTTTTTTCGCATATAATATTTATTTTTTAATAAAAAATGTGAGCATTGCCCCTATAGTAAGGTATATCAGTCCAAACCCCACAAGTATAAATTTTGGTGCAGCACAGAACCAGGCAATTGTAAGCCAGAATCCTTCGGTAGAACCGAGCAATATTTTGATAAGCGCATAATTTTCCAAGGCATCTAACAGCGCTGCTATTATTAGTCCCCATGCCAGGACTGCTCCTGCTATTCTGGCAAATGCAAATTTTTCAGATAATTTTTCGCTTAACAGCACACAACCTAATGCAATCGCTCCTGCATAAACGATTAAGAATAAATAATCAAGGCCGAGACTCAATCCTGCATATATTTGGCCCTGTTTGCCCCATGATTTGATCATGCTTTGGGCAGCAGGTAAGTTCCCTGCAAACTCATATGACAGAATACCATTTGGAGCTGCATTGGTTTTGAGATGTGTGTCAAAGCAATTAAGTGCTGCCAGAATAGTAAGAGTAAGTATGAGTAATAAAATAAATGTACATCTTTGGCCTGATATAGTCAGCAGCTCATATGGATGCTTTAATTTCATCTGCTTTCTCCTTATAAGGTTCTTGTTGGATAAACATGCCGGCTTTTTCTATTGAAGCTCTCGCTTTGGCCAGATATCTGGCAAAGTATTGGAAAACATGAAACATATTATCCCAGACTTCAATTGTTGTTTTAACCCCTGCTTTTTGGGCTTTTTGTGCGAACAGTAAGGAGTCGTCAAGAAGGACTTCATTTTTGCCAACATGGATAAGTATGGGGCAGAGGCCTGTAAGATCATTGTTTATCGGAGAAATAAAAGGGTCAGTCCGGTCTCTGTCAGAATAAAGCCGCGCTGTTTTTTCAAGCATTCTTTTGTCCAACATGGGGTCTGCATCTTCATTTTCTTTAATCGATTTGTTTTTATTTTCAAGATCTACCCATGGAGAAAAGAAAACAGCGCAGCCAGGAAGCATCAACCCGGTCTCCCTGATTTTTGCAAGAAGGGCAAGCGTGAGACCTCCACCTGCCGAATCCCCTACCAGTGCTATCTGGTTTGGTAAAAGATTTTTTTTAAGCAGCCATTTGTATGACATTAATGCATCTTCAAGTCCTGCCGGGTATGGGTACTCCGGGGCAAGCCTGTAATTGATTATTAATACTTCCGCATTTGATGCCTTGGCTATTCTTGAAGCAAGGTCTCTGTGAGAGTTTATTGATCCTGCTATAAATCCTCCTCCATGAAGGAAGAGGATTGTTTTATTGGAAGATAAATCCCGGGGGATTATCCTTTCAGCGTCAATTTTATTTATTTTTACAGGTTGGAACTTAATCTTTTTATCAAGTTTGAAGGCTCTTGCACTCATTTCAAGAAGGATTCTATATCTTTTAATACCAACCTGATCAAAAGTCGGCATTGATTTTAAATGTTTTAGTATTGCTGATAGTACGCGTGAATTCATGATGACTTTTTAATATATTTGATTAAAAAAGACAAATAATATTGCTACTCTCTTAAAAAAAGTTTATCACATGATGACTGGAGAATAATAATAATGCAGAAAAAATTATTTATTACAGATTTTGATAGAACTCTTTTAAGAGATGACAAGACAATTGCGCATAGAGATATTAATGCTTTAGAAGAGCTCAAAGAACAGGGCATTGTAAGTTGTATTGCTACTGGCAGATCAATTTATTCGTTTTCAAAGATTCTAAAAACCTTTCCCTTTGAATCCCTTTTTGATTTCCCAATTGATTATTTAATATTCTCAACCGGTGCCGGGATTATGAATTTCAACACAGGTGAAATTATGAAGAGTTTTTCCCTTAATGAATCAGATGTCCTCTCTATTTCTGGTTATTTTGAGGCATCACAGCTTGACTACATGGTTCATAAACCTGTTCCTGAAACACATTGCTTTGTTTATAAATCCCACGGAAAAGAAAATGCTGATTTTTTTAACAGAATAAATCTTTATAAAGAGTATTCTTCAAAATTGTCTATAATTAAAGAATTGAAAGGTTTTGGTAAGTCAACTGAGATTTTATCAATTCTTCCTTATAAATCAGCTTATGCTTCACTTTTGATGATAGAAAAAATTAAACAGGACCTTTTTCAATTCAGTGTTATTGTTGCGACATCACCCCTTGATCATAAATCATTATGGGTTGAGGTTTTTCACAAGGATGTCTCAAAAAGTAAGGCTGCAGCTTTTCTTGCGCAAAAACTTGATGTGAAAAGGGAAAATGTAATGTCAGTTGGAAATGACTATAATGATATGGATCTGCTTGAGTGGTCAGGTAAAGGATTTGTGGTTGAAAATGCCTTGAAAGATCTTAAAAAAATGTTTGAACAAGTTCCATCTAATAACCATTACGGAGTTTGTGCAGCTGTTAAAAAATGCATAAAAGCCTAAATTTTTAATAACTTTTTTATTTTACAACTTTTTTACAACCTTTTTACCAGCCAGTGACATTTTTAAATTTATGTTCCGATATCATGTAATCAGGTGTTGAGATTTAGCAGTAAAAACGATAATACTTGATTTAAGGAGAGGAACAATGAAACATTTAATTTTTGTAGCTGGCATAATAATGGTTCTTGTGTTTACAGCAAGCACGAGTATGAGTAAACCCTATAACGGCAAGGTGATCTGTCGGGTTGAGACTGAAAAATCTGTCCTGTTTGCAGGAGAGGCGCAGGATGTTGTAATAAAAGTTACTTTGGATGCTCCCCCGGTTCCGTCATATGTACAAAGACCACCTGTAAATCTTTCTATAGTGCTGGACAAATCAGGCTCCATGAATGGAGAGAAAATTAAACACGCTAAGGCAGCTGCAATTGAGGCGGTTCAAAGACTGGGGAATGCTGATATCTTTTCTTTGGTAGTATATGATTCCAATGTGCATACAGTGATACCGGCACAGCTTGTCAGGAACAGAGATCGAATTGTTTCAAAGATCCAGCGGATTTATGCCAGTGGAAGCACGGCTCTTTTCGGCGGAGTCAGCCAGGGGGCATCTGAGATAAGAAAACATATCGGGTCAGAGTATATTCACAGGATTATTCTTTTGTCTGACGGTTTAGCCAATGTCGGCCCTCAATCTCCTGTAGCGCTTGGAAGACTTGGGGCAGCACTGATTAAAGAAAATATTTCTGTGACAACCATTGGTGTAGGATATGATTATAATGAGGATTTGATGACTAGATTATCCCAGAAAAGTGATGGTAATTCATACTTTGTTGAAACAGGTTCGGAACTGCCTCGGATTTTTGCAGCAGAACTGGGAGATGTTCTTAACGTTGTTGCTAAAAAGATCAAGGTAGTAATTTCAATGCCTGATGGGGTTGAACCTATTTCAATTATTGGAAGAGAAGGGCGTATCAAAGGTAAAAAGATCGAACTTTCCATGAATCAACTCTATGGAGATCAGGAAAAATATGCCCTTGTGAAAGTAAAAGTACCAAAGTCCAGTACAGGTACAATCATGGAAATTGCTAAAGCAAAGGTGCGTTATGAAAATCCCTTTAATAAAAAGACTGAAGTGGTATATGGCAAATCAATTGCAAAATTCAGTAAAGATCCAAAGCTTGTCAAAAAGTCTACAAATGTTAAAGTGGTGAGAGAATATTATCGTAACTTAAATGCCATGGAACAGGAAAAAGCTATTTCTTTATCTGACAAGGGTAAAAATAAAGAAGCTGTGCAGGCTCTTAAAGCATCAGCTGTAAAGATGAAAAGTATTGCAAAAGAATATAATGACGAAGTTCTTTTAGAAGAAGCAGAAGACATGGAAAAACAGGCTGAAGTTATAGAAACAGATGGCATGAATAAAAAGATGCGTAAAGTTTTAAGGACTGAATCCTATCAAATGAAAAATCAGCAGAAAGCTGAGTGATGTAAGGCTTTAAATTATGAAAAGCAGGCCGTTTATTATTTTATTCTGGGTATTGTTACTTGTGCCTGCTGTTATTATAAGTGTAGTTGCATTCAAGCTCCTGCTCCATGAGCAGGAGCGGATCAACCGTTCAACCATAATATCACTTACCGAACGTGCAGAAACCCTTGCACGAAATATTCATATCACAGTCAAAGAAGTTGAGGAAAGCTTGTCCCGGGCACTTATTGATATTGAGCCTGATAAACTTAAATCAACTCTCTTGTTTTGGGAAGAAACAAATCCTCTGATAAGGAATGTTTTTATATGGGAAAAGAAATCTTTGCTTAAATACCCTGCAAAAGGCATGGCATCCACTCTTGAAGAAAGGCAGTTTGTCAGCCGGTTTGATTCCTTTTTTACAGGTGAAAGAGCATTTGCTGTAAACATACAAACAGAAGAGATTGAGCAACCTTCACAATATCAATCTTCCAAAGGGTCCCTTTATGATCTTGCCCGAGGAAAGACAGCAATGTCTACTGAGATTCAGGGCATTCAGGAGCAGGATCTTAATTCAGGGAAGATCGTGTTTACTCAGCAATCCGGCTGGATTCCCTGGTTTGCCCAGGATCAACTTTTTATTTTGGGCTGGGTGAAAAAAATAAGGAACGGACCTGTTTACGGTATTGAGTTGGAACTTGTAAGTCTTTTGTCACGATTGGTTGTGGACTTACCTCAAATTGAAGGGCAGGGGCTTTCCTTTGCCATACTTGACAGTCGAAAGCAGATAGTGCATTTATCAGGAGGTATTGAAATAGAGGATACTCATGCTTGTGACATATCAACTCCCTTGTCTGTCCTTTTACCACACTGGCAGGTATGTATATTTTTTGACAGAGAAAATTATGCACCGGGAAAAGGATTTTTATATGTATCCATGCTTCTTCTTTTTATTTTTATGGCAGCTATTATTTCCGGTGGTCTGCTTATAACTTCTCAAACACGTAAGCATATGAAAGATGCAATGCAAAAAACTTCTTTTGTATCATCAGTCTCCCATGAACTTAAAACGCCTCTTACAAGCATTAGAATGTATTCTGAACTTATGTTGGATGGACGATCTGTATCAAAGGAAAAAACAAAGCATTATCTTGAAGTTATGGTTGCCCAGAGCCAGCGCTTAACCAGATTGATCAACAATATTCTGGATTTTGGTAAGCTGGAACAGGGCAAAAAAACGTACAATAAGGGTGAGGTGAACCTAAGAAATTTATTGATCCGTATCATTGATGCCCATAGTATCAGGATAAAGAAAGCAGGTTTTAAAATAAATACTAATATTAGCAAAGAAGCCTATAAGGTCATATCCGATTCTGATGCTATAGAACAGGTGATTTTGAACCTTATAGACAATGCTTTGAAATATGCAAAATCAGGAAAATTTATTGCATTTGCTCTTGAGGACGATTTTAAAAATTATATTTTGCTTAAAATCAGTGATCATGGACCTGGAATTTTAAGAAAGCATCAAAAAGCAATTTTTGAAAAATTTTACAGAATAGATAATTCATTAACATCCACCTTTCCAGGCTCTGGCCTGGGATTAAGCATTGCCAGACAGATTTTGAGAGATCTTGGAGGCGATCTTTATTTTGAACCGACCTCTGAAGGTGGAAGTTGTTTTATTGCAAGGATACCAAAACAGGATGCAAGTAAATGAACTCCAATAGAATTCTTGTTGCAGAAGACGATCCTGATATCCGCATGGGTCTTGTAGATACTCTTGAGAGCGGAGGCTATTTGGTTATAGAAGCAAAGGACGGTCTTGAGGCAGTTGAATTGTTTAAATCGCATGATATTGATCTTTTGTTATTAGATGTTATGATGCCGAAGAAGAGCGGATATGACGTCCTGCGTGAGATACGGTCAGAAAATAATCAGGTATCAGTTATCATGTTGACTGCTAAAGGGGAGGAAATTGACAAGGTTCTTGGGCTTGAGTTGGGAGCAGATGATTATATTACCAAGCCGTTTGGGATTCATGAACTACTTGCACGAATATCTGCTGTACTTAGAAGGGCTTCCAGAACATCACAAAGAGAACCAGATAGAAAAGAGGGCACACTCAAATTTTTTGGTGGGCATTCTATTGATCTCAAGCGCTATAAACTTGTGAAAGATGACGCTGAATTTGATCTGTCAGATCGTGAAATAAAATTGATCAAGGTCTTTTATGAACACCCTGATGAAGTTCTTTCAAGGGATTTTTTACTGGATAAGGTCTGGGGAATTGATTATCCGGGGACTACCCGTACTCTGGATCAGCACATTGCACAGCTGAGGAAAAAAATCGAGGATCATGCAGCAGACCCGAGAGTGATTACCACAGTTCATGGGATTGGATACCGCTATAAACCTTTATAATATTGGTCACAATACACAGCACATGATTGCTGAAACAAGAGGAGATGTTCTTATGGCAAATGATGATTTTAAAAATATTTATATATCTGTTAATCAAGATATGGCTTCCATGTTTTTTTATTTTCTTGAGAGAGGTGTTAAAAAAGAAATTCAAGTGGGCTGTGATATTAAGACCATGCTTTCCGGTCAGTTCAACATGAGTGCAGAGTATATTGATAACAGAATAAAAACCATGTTTTTGGATGGTCGCCCGGTAGATGATGTTAATTCAACTATTGTTAATGATGGGTCTACTCTGGCGCTTTCTGCAGCCATGCCAGGGCTTGCCGGAGCTACTTTCAGAAGAAGCGAAAACATAGCCCCGCCTGAAAGTACAATTATTACTAAAAAAGAAATTAAAAAACAGAAGCATCCAAAGGGCATCATTATTATAAAATTTTTCAATCTGATTCTCAGAGAATTGGGACCGGCATTTCTTAAATCAGGGATATTGGTTTCAAAAGATGAACTGTTAGATTTTTTGCTCCGGCAACCAAAAAAGGTTCAAAAAGTATGCAAGTCTGTCAAAATAGACGGTAAGATTATGACAATAGAAGCGCTTAAACAGATTGATGTCTCAGATGGCTCTGAGCTTTTAATGCTTTATGTCACTTCTGATTAGATTCATAATGCCTAACAACTGATCTCACACCATTTAGCATGCTGACATTGCCAAAACAAAAATATTTGGTAAAATAGTCCTCTTTTAGTTTTAGAACCTTAAAGATCTGTTTTTCAGAAAATCCTTTTTCACAAAATTTGATGATATTACCTTCCAATTCTTCTAAAAACTTAAGTTTACTTTTTATGCGGTTTTTTCCATTTTTGAGCTTTGGATAATGACTGCAAAGCAGGGTATCAAAATCCAGTTTTAATACCTTTTTTAAAGATAGAATCTGGGTTCTGACTTCTTCATCTGAACGGAAAAATTTGATTTTGTCTGCAAGGTAAAGATCTCCCGGGAACAGAACTCCTGCATCTTTTAAAAAAAAAGCTGTGTGATCTTTTGCGTGTCCTGGTGTGTAAACAGGAATCATTTCACCAAAAGAAGTCTCTATTGTGTTTGGAAATAGTTCTATTGTTAAAGGCATTGATTTCCCCCAGACATATTTTTGATATGGCAGGATATGAAATGGGATTTTCATTTTTTCTCTGGTCAGTGAATGTCCATATACTTCTGTGTCCAGGTTAAGTTTAATTGCTGCTGCATTGCCACTGTGGTCTTCATGGTGGTGGGTTAAAAACACTCTTTTTATCCTATTCTTTTTAGCAATTTCAAGCACTTCTTTTTGCATATGGGATTGCCCGGTATCTATCATCAGATCTCCGAGTGTATAGCAATAGGTTGTCATAAAAGGTGTCCCAAGCGGGGACCAGCCCAGCTTAAATCCTTGAATCCCGTTAAAATCGTATTTTTTACAAAGCCTCATTGCTTTTTAGTTCTTTTATCAACTGCACCATATCTTTTACTGCCTGGTCCATACCTGTCAGAATAGCGCGGGATATAATACTGTGTCCGATACTGAACTCATTTATCTCATTTAACCCTTTGAATGCCTTGATAGTATTATAGCATATCCCATGCCCGGCATTTACACCAAGCTTCAGTTTGTTGCCGATTTTGGCAGCATCAACAATGCGGGAAAATTCAGCAGTTTTTTTGTGTTCTGATGTTGCATCACAAAATGCGCCTGTATGAATTTCAATCATGTCTGCATCGATTCTATGGGCAGTTTTTATCTGATCCAGATCAGGGTCAATAAAGATGCACACATCAATACCATTGTTTTTTAGTGTTGCAACTGCGTCTTTGATATTGTCCTTATGCGTGATAATATCAAGCCCACCTTCTGTGGTGAGCTCTTCGCGTTTTTCAGGCACCAGCGTTACAACATCAGGTTTTATATCAAGGGCAATACCAAGCATTTCCGTTGTAGCAGCCATTTCCAGAATAAGTTTTGTTCTTACAATCTGTCTTAATATCCTTACATCCCGCTCATGGATATGACGTCGGTCTTCTCTTAAATGCACGACAACTCCATCAGCGCCTGCTGTTTCTGCTGCAATGGCAGCTGCTACTGGTTCAGGGTACTTTGCTCCCCGAGCTTCTCTTAAAGTTGCAACATGATCGACATTGACTGCAAGGTGTGCCATAATATAATCTCCTTTTAAAATGCATCCAGATTTGTGTCGCCTTCAATTATTTTTATAAGTTCTAAACTTTTTTGTTCCATTTCTATAAATTGTTCTTCGCCCTGTTCATGATTATATCCTATCAAATGAAGTATACCGTGAACAAGGAGTTGGGATATTCTTTGCTCCAGAGTGATTTTTGCTTGTTCTGCTTCTTTAAAAGCTGTTTCAACAGATATTACAACATCACCCAGGAGATTCGTTTCCGGGGATATGACTTCATTTTCCATATTGTCTGTTTTAATATTTTCAAGCATAGGAAAGGACAGGACGTTGGTCGGTTTTTGAATGCTGCGGTATGTATTATTTAATTCTTCAATCTCAGTATTATCAGTAAACAGAATGGAGATTTCATGGTCATTATAACCCAAGGCGTTTAAGATCTGTGCTATCTTTTTGCTTATTCTGTCCTTTGGCAGCTTTTTCAGGTTTTGCCTGTTGCTTATCAATATTTTTTGATTTTCCATTTTTTTCTTTTTGATTTTCCTTTGTTTTTTCAGGATATTCAATTCTATTATGATATATGCCTGTCAGAATGGTATTAAAATTTTTGGCAATTTCATGCAGGTCTTTTAAGGTCAGTTCGCATTCATCAAGTTGTCCATCTGCAAAGATACTGTTAATAAGGTCTTTTACTTTGCCTTGTATTCTTGCAGGGGTAGGCCGCTCCAGCGTTCTTGTGGCAGCTTCAACAATATCTGCAAGCATTACAATTCCAACTTCTCTTGTTTGTGGCTTTGGACCGGGATATCTGAAATTAGCTTCGTCTGTCTGCTCCTCGCCTTTTAGTTGTACTTGTTTGTTATAAAAGTATTGAATAAGAGTTGTTCCGTGATGCTGTTGAATTGTATCAACAACTTCAGTACTCAGTTTGTTTTCTTTTGCCAGCTCAACTCCTTTTTTTACATGCTGGATAAGAATAAGAGCAGACATATTAGGTGAAATTTTATCATGCCTGTTTTTTTTATTTCCCTGGTTCTCAATAAAATACAGGGGTTGACCAAGCTTACCTATGTCATGGTAATATGCGCAGACTTTTGTTTTAAGACTGTTTGCACCTATTGCCGAGGCTGCAGCTTCAGCAAGAGTTGCTACAATGACACTGTGGTTATAAGTGCCAGGCGTTTCTATCATAAGTCTTTTCATTATTGGCTGGTCAAGATTGGCAAATTCCAAAAGCTTTATTTCTGTTGTATATCCAAATAACATTTCTACTAAAGGGGTTAACCCGGCACATAGAATTCCTGCAACCATACCGCCTGAAAATGCAAGAGCCATCTCTTTCAGCATTATAATAATTTCAGGTTGTGCAGAAGAATAGATACTGAGTGCAAAGATGATAAAAATGTTAAAGACAGCAAGTTTAAACCCGCCAATTATAAAATCTTTTCTCTCTTTACATTCTTTTATCCAGTATGCGCCGACTACACAGGAGAGAAAGAAGAAAATAAAGACTTGCAGGCTGCTTGAAAAGAGTAATGCCGTTAGAATCGATAGCGCAATGGCAAAAAACAATGCAACTTCAAATCCCAGGAAAAAGCATATAGTCATTGCCCCGGCAGGTAGCGGGATTCCCATAAATATTGAGACAGAAGACCTATCCATAGATAGTCCTGTGCTCGCAGATTTTGCAACCGGCATTGAAATATTTGCCATTGGAATCGAAAATTTTGCCATTAAAAGGAAGATTACAAGAATAGATGCAATAAAAAGCATATTTTTATTGTGATTTTTTTGAAGCTCTACATGATCCTTGAGGAAAAGGATATAAACCACAAGCAGGCAGAGAATGGTAATAAGAGCCATACCTGTGCTTTTTCTGAATCTGTTTTTGTCTTTAAGCTGGCTTTTTAAGGTTATAAGCTTAATAAGGTTGATGTCGCTAACTATTTCACCCTCTCTTAAGATCATCTCCCCGGCTTTTATTTTATACAATATAGGTTTTATTTCTGCGGTAGCCTGTTCAATCCTTTTTTGTGTTTCGTTCTTATTCACGGTGATGTTGGGCCGAATAAGAAGTTGGCATAAATCTACAATACAATTATTCAGATTGTAGTTCAAATTTTTTAAAAGCGGATCTCCAATAATTCTTACCATTGTCTGAGCCTGTTCAATACCATAAAAGACCTTAAGCTTTGTAACCAACTGCTCTTCAGAAGAGCTGATTGTCTTGAGAATAATTCCTTTGTCTTTTTCTTTTAACAACAGCTCTTTGTTTGCTACTACTCCGGTATTGAGTATTTCAGATATAATAATAATAATTTTTTCACCAACATCTTTTGAGAATTTATTATTATATAAAACTTTAAAAGCACCATTACTTATTTTTATCCCAAGGATTTTTTCAAAGTTTTGTTTCTCTTTCGGAACCATTTCAAATGTAGGGGGAGGCGTATCAGGGTTATCAATGCTGCTACCTTTGAGCGATTTTCTTAAAGGTTCAAAACTGTTCTGGATGCCTTCTACTATTTCATTTCTAAGGTTTGAATCCCAGTCATATACAATTTTTTCTGTGTCCTTTGTCTCGCTGATTTTTTTTTGAGTGGCTTTTTTGTCTTCAATAAAAAAGTCCTTTGGTGCTTTTATGTCCCGTTCTGCTACGTCACCAACATTGTAGGAAACAGTGAAGCTGTCTTCACCAGGGTAGAAAACCAGTGTAAAGACAAGGGTTACAATAATGA
>JAIOSM010000235.1 GCA_021107575.1 Desulfobacteraceae bacterium
ACTTCTATTGGAACTAAAATATATTGCTTTTGCAATCAATTCCTTTCCGGTTCCACTTTCTCCTGTAATTAAAATGGTTGTATTATAGTCTGCTATTTTATATAGCAGGCTGAAAATTGATTGCATTTCCTTACTTTTTGCAACAATATTTTTAAATTTATATTTGTTTTCAATATCATTGATTTGTTTTTTTAATTGGGCATTCTCATGTTTTAACTCCATTTTTTCCAAAGCCTTTGCTAAAACAATCAAAATTTCATCGGGTTTAAAAGGTTTTGATATAAAATCAAATGCCCCAAGCTTTATTGCTTCAATCGCTGTATCAATGGTTCCATAAGCAGACATCATAATAACAGAAGTCTCTTTGATTTTATTTTGTATCTTTTTCAAAATATCAATGCCATCTATACCCGGCATTTTTAAATCACATAGAATAAAATCATACTTAAAATCATTAATCTTTTTTAATCCTTCTTTGCTGTCAAAAGAAGTGTCAACAATGTATCCTGCATTTTGAAGTATATTTTGAAGCATATGACACATATTTTTCTCATCATCAATTACTAATATTTTTTTTGCTTCTGTTTTCATATGATTCATTTTCTCATCTTTGTGACAATCTGTTTTGTAACGGCAGTCTAATAATAAATGTAGTGCCTTCACCCTCAACACTATCTGCCTGAATACTTCCATTTATTCCATCGATAATCATATAAGATACCCAAAGCCCTAAACCTGTTCCGGCACCGGGTTCTTTAGTGGTATAAAACGGGTCAAAAATTTGAACCAAATCTTCTTTTGAAATACCAGGTCCATTATCAAAGATTTTGATTTCTAAAGATGAATGATATTTTCCCTCTATTTCAGTTGTTGTTATTGTAATAATACCTTGTCCATGTTTCTTAAATAAGATCGCATCACCTGCATTTAAAATAATATTTATAAATACCTGCTTTAGCTGATCGCTGTCTGATATTATAGTCTCGTTAACAGCTTCAAGTTCTAATTTTAAATCAATGGTTGAAAAAACAGGCTGTATTTTTAAAATATTAATCGTCTCTGTAATAATTTCATGAACTGAATTAGGCATATATTCTGTCTGAGACTTTCTGGAAAGATTTAATAATTGTTTAATAATTTTATCTATTCGTTGTATTTCCTTTTCTGATCTGTTTAAAAAACCTTCTTTGTCCTTCTCAGAAATATTTTTCTGCTTTAGCAACTCAAGATACCCGAGAACTATACCTAATGGATTCCCAATTTCATGGGCAACACCGGCTGAGAGTTTACCAATTGAAGACATTTTTTCTGCCCGGATCATTTCTGCCTGAGCTTTTTTTAACTCATCAATATTATTTTCAAGCTTTTGTTTATCCTCTGATATTCTGTTTAACATGGAATTTAATGAGCTTGAAAGGATCCCGAACTCGTTTTCAACAGGGTGCAGCATATACAGGGCATCATTTTCACCACTATATTCTTTTGCAATATTTGTAAGCCTTTCTATCGGTTTTATTATAATTTTTGAAAATCTTATAAGGCCTGCAAAACATAAAAAAATGGTGTTAAACAATATATAAAATAAAATTATCTTCTGTTTTCCACGATAAGAGGAGTAGACATCATCTAAATCAATTACAAAGCTAATCCCCATGTCTTGTTCAACAGGGTATGATATTACAAGATATTTGCTATCCTCCCAGAATATCCCCCAGGTTTTACCAAAAAAATGTGTGACCTGTTCATTTTGATCAATAGCCTTTAAAGTATAACTTTTTATTTGTTTTTGATTTATCATCTTTTTTGCATTCACTGGGGTGTTATGGCTTTTATAAGAGCTATACTCAGTTTTGCTTAAAAAATAAATCGAGTAAATATTTGATTGTTCAATAGTCTCAGACAAATATCTTTGAATATAGTCATCTTTTTTTGAATCATTATTAAATTGCGGGAGGTAGTTTTTAATATGGAATAAAATAAAGTCTGTTTTTGAACACTCGGCTTTTAATAATTCATTTTTTGAAATACTTATAACAACAAAATCTGTTATTAACATTCCTGTTATCAGCAAGATTCCAAGATTTATAATAATACTTATTTTAAGGCTTTTAAAATACATGTAATTATTTTTATATACTTACCTTATATTATAAATCAATTCTATTAAATTATTTTATACCATACTATAAAACAATAAATATTTTGGTATTAAATAGTTTTATACCATACTATTAAATAATTTTATAGTTTTAGCTTGTAAGATTTGATTGTTTGTCATGCAGTAAGGGATCAATCTGTGTTGTTAAGCTGTAAAAGGTAACTGTTGAAGTAGTCTTGGCCTATTGAATTTAAGATAAAAATGTAAATATTAATATTGTTTATCAATTTGCATGGTTATTGCATAGTACTGTTAGCATCAAAAAGTAATGTTGTATTAAGGAACAATAAGATATGAATAGTTTTTATAAAAAATATAAAAGAGGAGCAGAGTCTGGTTTTTCTTTAATGGAACTAATGATAGCTATTGCGATTATTGGAATAGTTTCAGGTTTTACTATTTCAATGTATCCAAAAGATGAATACAAATTAAAGAAAATAGTAAGAGGTATCAGCACGGATATCCAGAACACTAAGATGGCTGCGATTAGAGCAAACCGAAACCATGCTATTTTGTTTAATCCTGCCGGGGGTTATACCATATATTCAGGTCCGGGTGCAGATGGTATCTGGACAGGCGCCGGAGTTGCTGATAACCCTGTTGTGAAAATTGTTAATTTTACTGATTATGCTGCTGGTATAGCATGGGATACTGCTCCTCCTGCCGGAGTTGGTGGAAATCCTGTTCCAGCTCCAGCAGACGGAATAAGTTATGCCGTTGGGGCGGCTAGCAATATTTTAATATTGAATCCAAGAGGATTTTGTACTGGAGGGTATGTTTATCTGAATTTAAGCAATATTAGATATGCTATTGGTACCTTTACTTCCGGTATTATTATATTAAGACGTTGGGATGGTGCTTTATGGCAATAGAAAAAATAAAATATAAAAACAATTCAGGGGGTAGGCAATTGTCGATATTCCGGTCAAATAAAGGTTTTTCATTAATTGAACTTGTTATTGCAGTTGTTGTTTTATCAATTGTTATTGCACTTATTATCAATTCCAAGAATGAGCAGACAGATAATTACATGAGCCAGAATCAGCTTGTTGAAATGCAGCAGGCTTTAAGAGGGTCCATGATCATAATGACACAGGAAATAAGAAAAATTGGGTTTGATCCGCATGTAAACACTGCTGGAGTTGGATTTATATATGGGGCTGGTACGACTGGAAGCACTTTGACTTTTGCGTATGTGGCAGATGCTGACACGAAAGACAATGATAATGATGGTTTTTCAGATGAGTTAGGAGAACTCAAGCAAGTTTTTATTTGGGTTAATGGAGCTAGCCAACTTAGGTTGGACGAACCATTGAAACCACTAAATAATCAGACAATTGCAGAAAATGTACAGAGCGTGGCTTTTACATATCTTGATAACGTTGGAGCAAATGTAGGTGCCCCGGCAGCTGCCGGCAGCCCGGTCAGATCAATTCAAATTGATCTAACACTGTCTCCTGATGCTAAATACATACATGAAAGCGGAAATAATAGAACTCTATCTACAGTTGTTAAGTGTAGAAATATTCAGTTTTTGTAGAAAAGGATTATATATGATTAATATCAAGGAAAAGTTAAAGCAGAACAATTCCAATGGTTTTTCCCTGCTGGAGGTTATGATAGCATTAGCAATTTTTGCCATCGGTATTCTTGCTCTTGGTAATTTACAGATACAATCTACGAACTACAACTCCAGCGCCAGAGAATTCACCGATGCTGTATTAGTGGGACAGAATCAGATGGAACAGCTAATGGCGGTTCCGTTTACAGATGCTAACCTCACAGGTGACCCGACAATAGGGGTTCAAGGAGTTATGATATCTAATGGAATTCCAATAAATAGTAATGGCAGTATTGCCACTTATACTGCACAATGGAGAGTAACAGATCGTGATCTGAATGGTAATGGAACTGTTGATTATAAGGAAGTAGCCTTGAGGGTTTTTGATCCTTCTGACCCTGCCGGAGTAGGTACCCCCAGATTTGTAACTAATTTTTCCAGAGCTGTCTGTTTTAATTAGAATTTAAGGAGTTTATTGTAATGATAAAAAAATTTTTAATAATGAACAATAATGAAAAAGGTTCTGCAGTATTAATAGCTTTATTGGCTATGGCAGCCTTGAGTGTTGTTGGGTTTTCATCTATGGAGACAAGCATGAATGAGATGAAGATTGTTCGTAATGAGAAAATTTATAATTTAAATTTTTATAAAGCCGAATCAATTAATCAGCGAGGGATGCAGCAATTATTAGTTAGTGACCCAAACCAGGCATTAAATCTTCAGCCTGCCACTAGTACCGTACCTTATATTAGTGATTTGTCTGGACTTGATATGACGGATTCCACAAACTGGATAGTTGGCACGAATTGTACTGGCAGACTAACTAATCCACCAAACACTTTTCCGGAAAATACTCCTGCTCTTGATCATGAGGAACGTTTCGCAGCAGTTTATCAAGGCATTGCCGGTGGTGGTTCAATCAGCATGAGTGGTTCAGTACAGACACATATATATAAAGTATATGGTCTTTCTCAGCATAATAATGGCGAAGTTTTAATAGAAACCGGATATCGGGTAGATTTTTAGGAGGCATTATGGGTACTATAAATAATTTTAAAAAGTATTGTGTAACATATTTTCTTTTTATATTTCTTATGTTTTTTTCTACTGTCAGCACGGGACTTTGTGTAGAAGAAGTGCCCATCGGCGATAATCCAATGGAAGCTGAATCCAAATCCCCTCCGGCAGTTATAATGTTTATCCTTGATAACTCAGGTAGTATGGATTGGGATTATATGGTTGAAAATAGTAGCGGGCAATTTACAGATGCTGCAAGTACCAAATATTATCTTTATGAAAATGCTGACTTTGAAAATGGCGAAGATAACGTCTACGATCCTGCGACTTATCCGGTACTTACCGGAGCTGACCGTAGGTATTGGAGATCACGATGGGCAGAGCATAGTAGAATATATTATAATCCTGCTGTAACATATGAACCCTGGCCCGCAGTAACCGGCTACACCATGGGTAATGCAAGCACTACAAAACCATTTTCAAATCCATATAATAATTTAAGTACTGATTCAAAACTTGATTTTGCTCATACTTATATAACTATGTCCGGCGTTGATGTTAAACTCGCACATTATTTTATTAAACATCCAACAACTCATGTAATTTATCTTGTTAATTTCACAGCTGGTGTGCGGACATATTATGCATTTTCCGGAGGTGAAGCTGACCTTTATGTCAACGATGGTCAATTAAGCTCTGTAGCGCAAGCTGTACTCCCGGATGCAGTTAAAAATTTATCTGATGCAGAAGATCTTCAGAACTTTGCCAACTGGATTTCTTATTACAAAAGAAGAGAGTTGACAGCAAAAGCTGCTGTAGCTTTAACAATACGGGATTTGTCAGGTGTTCAGGTTGGTTTTTATACTCTTCATAGTACTGGTGGAGTGAGACAGACAGCTCTTGATGTCAAGGTCAGTGGAGTAGATCATACTGATGCTTTGCTTCAAGATTTATATGATATTGATTCTGCCAATGGAACTCCTTTAAGGTTGGCATTAGAGAATGTTGGTGAATATTTTAAATATCAAACTTCCGGTGATAATGATGGTGGACTTGGTACAAGCCCATATGCTTTATCTGGAGGACCAGAATGCCAGTTTACATTTGCCATTGCAATGACTGATGGTTACTGGAATGGAGGTGACCCTTCTGTAGGAAATTCAGACAATACTACAACTACAAATTATACAGCAGCAGCGCCTTATATGGATGGTAACAGCAATATGCTAGCAGATGTGGCAATGGAATATTATAAAATTGATCTTGCTCCAACTATAGATAATGAGGTTCCTACCTCGGGGTGTGATAATGCTGACTGGCAGCATATGATTACATATGGTGTTTCATTTGGTGTAACAGGAAATATTGACCCTGCTGATTACCCACCATGTGATTATAAAAATGCAGCAGACCTGACACCTCCCTGGGGTACTAACAAAATTGATGACTTGTATCATGCAGCAGTAAATGGAAGAGGAGAGTTTGTCAGTGCTTCAAATCCTTCTGAGCTTGTTAATGCTCTTAAAGAGGTTATTAACAGTATACATTCAAGACTTGGAACAGCTGCCTCTGTTACAATAAACAGTCAATCTATATTTACCGGGTCAATGTATTTTCAGTCAGTTTTCAATAGCGAGACATGGGCAGGTAATGTGAAAGCAAAAGCTATTAATGCCGATGGCACAGTTGTAACAGCACCTGTCTGGAATGCCGACGATTATTTTTCAAGAAGTAATCCTAAATTTATTTCTCATGATCATATTGATAAGAGAATTGTGACTTATGATTCTTCATTACTACCTGGTTCACCAGGGATTGAATTTAAATATGATGATTTAACCAGCGCTCAACTCGTAGCTTTATATCCAGATAGTGGTATTCCAGCTAATGATGTTATTATGCGTGGAAATATTGTTGATGTTATTCGGGGCAAAGTAGTCTCAGGCTTTCGGGAACGAAATGTTACTTTAGGTGATATTGTTCATTCAGCACCGATGTTGTATAAACCGCCTAATTTTGTGGGAACAGTTTTTGTTGGAGCTAATGATGGAATGCTTCATGCTTTTAATGCATCAGACGGAAAAGAACGATTTGCTTATATACCTGACCTTGTAATGGGCAATTATTATAATGCCGCTGATCTTGACAAAAGTTTTTATGGACCTGACTATGGACTTAACAACTCCCATAGATTTTTTATTGATCAGTCAGTTTTTATCCGTCAGGGTGTAGACTCAATGACATTGCTGGTAGGGGGATTGGGTAAAGGTGGAAAAGGTGTCTATTGTTTAGATATCACAAATGCTCATACCATTACCGATGGCAGCGATATAGATGATGTCAAAGCAATGGTTAAATGGGAATTCCCTGCTGCTCCAGATGATGATATGGGTTATTCTTATAGCAGACCCATTATTGCAAAATCTAATGCTGATATAGATATTCCTGCAGATACTACGAATCAGGACTGGATAGCTATTTTTGGAAATGGGTATAATAGCGTTAATGGCAATGCAGTGCTTTTTATACTTAATGCTAAAACTGGTGCGTTAGTCAAAAGAATTGATACAGGTGTTGGTGCAGGGTTATCTTCAGCTGCTGTCGTAGATATAAATCGTGATCTTAAGGCAGACTATGTTTATGTCGGTGATCTTGATGGAAATATGTGGAAGTTTGATTTAACTGGCAGCACAGTTGCTGAATGGGACGTTGCATACAAGGATGGTATAGATCCAAAACCACTTGTAAATATTGGTAAACCCATAACTGTGAGACCTGATGTAATGCGCCATTGTAAATATAACAGTGGTATACTTATGTGTCCGGACCCGCCGGATCCAGACGCTCACAAACCACTTAAAGGATATCTTGTATTTTTTGGAACCGGTAAGTTTTTGCATTCACCTGATGATTTTACAAGTGGTACTCAATATATGTTTGGTATCTGGGATTATGGTGATGATGATGATGATTCTGAATACCTGGGAGACTGGAATTCTTCCACTAATACACTTAGTAACTTAGATACTGACATTAAACTTTTGGAACAAACCATTGCCGGTCAAGTTGATACACCTAATTTTGGAATAGTAAAATGGCTGACTGATTATCCTGCAGAATGGGGTATAGTGTGCGATGGTGATGGTGTTTCCCAAGATCCTGATCCTGATCCTAATCCTGCCACTGTTACCCATGTTGGCTGGTTCAGGCAATTGCATGCTGATTTTACGGTTACCAGCGATCCAATTGTTTGGGGTGGAAATCTTATTTATATTGAAATGAATCCCAGTGATACAATATGTCAATGCGGTGGAGAATCATGGCTTTGGGAAGTAGATGCCTGTACTGGTGGAAGACTTGATCATGCGGTATTTGATACAGATGGAGATGGTGATATTGATGCTGATGATATTAGTGGTCCGGGAATACACTATGATGAGATAATTTACCCGCCGGCTATTTTGTCAGAAAATGAAGATGATGATGATGATGATGATATAGAATTTAAATTTTTCCCAGGTGCAGGTGGCACGGTTAACGTCGTTATAGAGCCTGCTCAACCTAAGGGTTTTGTATACTGGCAGGTTCTACAACAAAATTAATTTTAAATATTAAATTTTAAATATGGTGACTAAAATGAAAAAGTATATCTCTTTATTGGTTATTAGTGTTTGCATTGCCTTTATTTCAATAACAGTTTATGCAACTGATGAAACTAAAATTCTTGATTTCAAAAAAGTCACTGCTGATGTTGATGATGTGGGCGACAATAGTGTGATCAAAGGCATTGATGAGTATGATTATAGGGGCAGTATCGACGGAATTTATAATAATCGAATTGTCATTAGTGATAGATCATATGATTTAAGCTCAGAATCATTGATAAGAGGCATGGATGGCGAAATATTGGAGTTGTATCTAATTAAAAAAGGAAGGATTGTTTACTTTTCTTTAGATGATAATAATACTATAACTGAAATGCTGGTTGAATAGAAAAGGTTGTTTAATAAAATTATGAAACAAAAAATATTTTTAATAATTATTACAGGTGTAATATTTTATATAATTCAGCCTGCTTATGCTGAATTATATAAATATATTGATGAAAACGGAGTTGTTTCCTATACTGATGATTATTCAAGGGTTTCAAAATCTGAAAAAAAATCAATAGAGGTGATTGAAGAAATAGAAAGTACAAAAGAAGAAAACGCACCTGCTGAAGGAGACAAAACTTTACAAAAAGAAGACACTCAAAAGGAAAATCCTGCTACAGAACTTGCTGTGCTTAGGAAACAACTCGATCAAAGTAAAAAAGAACTTAGTGAAGAGTATAATGCTCTGGACGTTGAAAGGAAAAGACTTTTACAACAGAGGAAGACTGCAAAAACCAACGCAGAAAAATTATCATATCAACAAAATATTAAAAATCTTAATAACAATATAAAGCAATATACTGAGAGAAGTAAAACTTATCAAAAACTGGTTGTTGAGTATAATAATAAAATTAATAAAGAATAATGACTCAACTTTCGGTGTTAAAAAAATGCAAGCTCACAAACTATAACCAATTGAAATAATTAAATATATTAACGAGAATCACTATCTATGATATGTATTATTTATCAAAAACAAAAAAATCAAAGATAGGAAACTCGTCAAAATCAATAGTACCCTTATAGAACAACACAATCAAACCATAAATCCTGACAGAATAGGAATTTTTAGTGATTATTTTTCCAGATTGAAAGTTGGAAGCATTCCGCAAATGGCTGGAAAGCTCCTGCTCACTGTGAGCAGGAATGGTATAACCTGAGAAAAACGTCTTAACCAGGCTTCCACTTTTTTGGGAAGGATCAATACTGCTTATTTCGTTTAATCATTCCACAAAACAATGAAAAACTAAATTAAAATTGACAAAAACTATATTTTGATATATTAATACCAATCTTTAAATGGTCCCATCGTCTAGCGGTTAGGACGCTGGCCTCTCACGCCGGAAACCGGGGTTCGATTCCCCGTGGGATCACCAATAACCCAAATACTGTAAATACATCAGAACAGCATTGTTTGCCGACACGATTTTCTCACTCTCTGTGTTTGATGATTGATGTATAAATTTCATTGATACGCCCTATTGATAACCATATACTATTTAAAAATCCATTTCTATATTTTTAATTTAAAAAAAATTGATTTACTTGATTTACATCAAGGTTTTATGCCTTTTCCTTGTACTATAGTTATTTAATAATAAAATAATTGTTGTAAAACATAAAAGGAGGATTTAATGACATTATTAGACAAATTTTTAAGCCGCAAGGGGCTCTATGCCTCCTTCTGGTTCATTGGCTTGTTCATGGTAGCAATTCTTATTTATTTTACTGCCAATCTGGTAAAAGAGGTTCCACCTATTGCTAAAACAGTTACATCTCAAAGCGGAGAAGTACTCTACACCTATGATGATGTTGCGCAAGGCAAAGGATACTTCCAGCAGTTTGACCTGATGGATTATGGAACCATGCTTGGCATGGGTGCCTATATGGGTCCGGATTTTTCAACTGATTTTATGCATAAAAGAGCCGAGTTTTTGTATGACTATTATGCAAAGCAGAAATTTGGTAAGTCTTCAAGTGATCTATCTAAAACCGAGCTTGCTGTTGTTAAAGCAATAACGATTGCTGATTTTAAAGAAAAGACAACTTTAAGCGAGCAAGGCACAACTTATACAACTGCTTCAGCTTTAGCTTACAAATCAAACGTTAAATACCTAGTTGATTTTTTAGTTAACGGTGATGCAGCCCGCGCATGGCGTGGTGGTGTGATCCATGAAGATGAAGCTATTAAGATCGCAGCCTTTGTTGACTGGTCACAGATGGTAGCTTCATCATTACGCCCTGATACAGATCGCACCTGGTCAAATAACTGGCCACCAGAGCCAATGATAGACCAAAAAGCTACCTGGAATTTCCATATGGTTTCCTTATGGGAATTCTTACTTCTCTGGGCGGCAACCATTCTGGTGATATTTTTCTTTTACGAGTTTCTTAATAAACGTGAAGAAAATGATGAACTTGAAAAACCGCTTGTTATTAAAAAACTTTTCCCATCCCAGAAAAAACTTCTTAAATATGTACCCATTGTAAGTCTATTTTTTCTAATTCAGGTGATGATTGGTGGATATTTAGCTCATCTCTACTCAGCTCCTGCAGAAAACTTTTTCTTTCCCCAGGAAATTCTTCCTTTTAATGTAATGAG
>JAIOSM010000256.1 GCA_021107575.1 Desulfobacteraceae bacterium
TACCGGAAAATTTATTGGAAAGTGAGTTGTTCGGGTATAAAAAAGGAGCCTTTACAGGCGCTGATAAGGATAAAAAAGGCCTTTTTGAAGAAGCTGACAAAGGCATACTCTTTTTAGATGAAATAGGAGAGATGCCTATGACTTTACAGGTGAAATTGCTCAGAGTGCTACAGGAGAATGAAATCCGGCCATTAGGTGCTTCAAATGCAAAAAAGATAGATGTACGTATTGTTGCTGCAACATCAAAAAACCTTCAGAAAGAGGTTGGGAAAGGGAGATTTCGTGAAGATTTATTCTATCGGTTAAATGTTATGCCTGTAAATCTTCCTTCTTTAAAAAACAGACTTGAGGATATCCCGTTGTTGTGTGATTTCTTTATTCAAAGGTATAATAAAAAATTTGATAAACATGTAGAGAAAATATCATCCTCAGGCTTAACAAAATTGTTTGACTATAATTGGCCAGGGAATATCAGAGAACTTGAAAATATTATTGAAAGAGAAATGATTTTAACAGAAGATCTTGTGTTGCAGCCCAATGTTTTACATATTGAATCTGGTGTGAAAAGAGAAGAAACCCGAAAAACAGAGTATTCAGGGTTTTCGTTAAAAGAAGCGAAAAAGGGGCTTGAAAAAAGGATGATTACAAGAGCTTTGAAAAAAACAGATGGGAATCGCACACAGTCTTCAAAACTACTTGAGATCAGCCATCCTTCACTTCTTGCAAAAATGAAACAGTATGGTTTAATCTAACAAGGCATCTATAAAACGTTTAGCCTCAAAGGTTTGAAGATCTTCTATGCTTTCTCCTACACCTATATATTTAACAGGGATATCTAATTTACTGGCAACTGCACCAACAATACCGCCTTTTGCAGTACCGTCAAGCTTGGTTATGGCAATGGATGTGAGATGTACTGCCTCATGGAAAAGTTCAGCCTGGGAAAGAGCATTTTGACCGGTGGTTGCGTCCAGAACCATTAATATTTCATGGGGTGCTCCTTTCAGGCATTTGTCCATGGAGCGTTTTATTTTTTTTAATTCTTCCATAAGATTTTTTTGTGTATGCAATCTTCCTGCAGTATCAATTAATACAAGGTCAATTCCTCTTGCTGTTGCAGCTTCAACAGCATCAAAGGCAACAGCAGCAGGGTCAGCGCCTTCTTTGTGTTTTACAAAGGATGCAGAAGCCCTGTCAGACCATATTTTAAGCTGTTCAATTGCAGCCGCCCTGAAAGTGTCTGCAGCACCAATTAATACTTTTTCTCCAAGCAGGGTATGTTTCATCGCAATTTTTCCAAGAGTTGTTGTCTTACCAGTGCCATTAACTCCTACAACCATAACAACATGGGGCTTTGATTTTGTCTCCTGATCCAGCTTTTCCGGAGGAAAAAGTTTGAGAAGTTCTTGTTTCAGAACAAGTTTAAGTTCATCAGCAGTGTTAAGTTTTTTTGCAGCTTTAGATAATGCTTCCATTATATTCATGGAGTTTTCAACACCAAGATCCGAGGTGATGAGAAGCTCTTCAAGTTCTTCCAAGAGGTTATAATCAATTTCTTTATCTTTAGAAAAGAGTTCAGAAATATCTGTTGTTAAAAGGTTTCTTGTTTTTGAAAGCCCTTTTTTAAGTTTTGAAAATAAATTAAACTCCAATTTGCTGCTCCTTAAAATAGTAATTAAATTTTTATTTCGCTTCTTTTTACATTTTTATTTAAAGGGAATCAATACTATGTCTAAAATATTGCACAAACAGGCTTTACTTTATGCTCTTCTATCGTTAAAATTACAAGATACTATAAATAACAAAAGGCAGATATTGTTATGGCAGATATGGATAGCAAACATTATGAATTACAGAATAGAATAGATAAACTTGAAACTCAAAAAAGCACGCTGCTCCGAGAGCTTGATGATCTTGAAGAACGTCATGAAAAAGCAGATAAGCTTTATAAAAAGTATCTGCCTTTAATAGTTGATTCAGTTGCAGACAGTGATTCTTTATTCTCAGATGTCTGTAAAGATTTAAGCCTTGCTCTTAAAAAAGGAGCGTCAATCGGAAAACTCGAATATATTTTTAATCAGCTTCGTGATGTTCTTTTAAAAGAAGAGGTCGAAGCTGTTCATGGGAAAAAAGGATGGCTCCCCTCTTTTGTTAAAAAATCTTCTTCAAGTTTAATCCAGGATTTTAAGAATGGATATCATGATGTTGTAAATAATTTAAAATCAACCCTGGGCAAAGAATATAATAAACGACTTGATATTATTACAGATAAACTTAATCAGTGTACAACTTCCAATGATATAAATGAAATACGCAATGACCTTTTTGAACTTCTTCAGGCATATATTTCAGAATCAGCTCAGGATAGAGAGAAAATTGCTGCATTTGTTCAGGAAATTGTTAAAGGTATTTTTGACATTGAAGCAAGCCTTGCAGCGTCCTATAAACATACCGGAGATATAATAAAAGCAAATGATGTATTTGAATTAACTCTTTCTTCAGAACTTGGCGAGTTAAAAGAGAGTACAAATGTTGCTCAAAACCTTGAGGATTTAAAAAGAGAAATTGCTGAAAGGCTTACTGCTATAGATAATGCATTGAAAGATAAGAGAGCAAAGGATCAGGCTGTAAAAAAAGATGCAAAGCTGACACTTGAAGCATTTAAACAAGGGTTTGTAAAACTTAAACAAGAGCTTGATGAGGCAACTGAGCAGTCAAAAGAGCTTGAAAAGAAAGTGTATCAGGATCAGCTTACAGGTGCTTATAATAGAAGAGCGTATGACAGGCGTGCAGCAGAAGAGATGGACAGGTTCTTAAGATATGGAAACGTTTTTTCTCTTTTACTCATTGATGCGGATTATTTTAAAAAGATTAATGATAAATATGGTCACGCCATAGGTGATAAATGTTTAAAAGAAATGATTAAGAGAACAATCACGCTTCTTCGCAAAGTGGATATGCTTGCAAGATATGGCGGTGAAGAGTTTACTATTATTATGCCGGAAACTGATAAAGAATCTGCAAAACAAGCTGCTGAAAAAATAAGAAAAAATATAGAGAAGATTGAGTTTGTCTATAAAGAAGAAAAGGTTAAAGTTACAGTGAGCATAGGAGTCTCACAGATTTCAAAAGATGATAAAAAGTTTGAATCATTATTTGAGCGAGCAGATATTGCTGTATATAAGGCAAAATCCAATGGAAGAAATCAGGTAGTTGTAAATTAAATAATAAGCATGGAATATAAATCAGGAGAATATATGGGTTCAAGTGTGAAAATTGATATTAAAACTCTACTAAATCACTCATTAGCAGAAGAAATGACATCAGATGTTAGTAAGGATGTACTTGAGAGGAGAGTCTTTTCTCCAAAAAAAATAAGTGTTTTTTCTGAAGGGTATACATCCCTTGAGGAGCAGCCACATTATAAATTTAGCAATGACAAGGAAGCTGAAAAAGTTTTACCTGATATTATCAATAATAATGTTCAGAAAATTGTAAATGATTCTGAAAAGTCTGAAAAAGATAGAAAATATTTTGCAAAGAAAAGAAATATAGGAATTGTATTTTCCGGAGGCCCTGCACCTGGAGGGCATAATGTAATAGCAGGAATTTTTGATGAAGCAAAAAGAGTTAATCCTGACTCAACATTATATGGCTTTCTTCTTGGACCTGATGGGATTATTGAAGGTAATTATATTGAGATAACATCAAGCCTTGTTGATGCCCATAGAAATATGGGTGGTTTTTCAATGATTAAAACCGGAAGAACAAAAATTGATTCTAAGGGAAAAATAGCTTTTTCAAAAAGAACCTGTAAGGACCTCAAGCTTGATGCACTGGTAGTAATCGGTGGTGATGATTCCAATACAAATGCAGCTTTTCTTGCCCAGGAATTTAAAAGTTCAGGAATACAGGTTATTGGTGTCCCAAAAACGATTGACGGGGATATCCAGGTTAGAACTGATTGCGGTATAACTTTATGCGCTATCTCTTTTGGATTTCATACTGCAGCAAGGGCTTTTTCCCAGAACATAAGCAATCTGGCAAATGATTCAAGCTCAGATGTCAAATATTGGCACATCTGCAAGGTAATGGGGAGGGTAGCAAGTCATCTTGCTTTGGAAGGTGCACTCCAGACCCATGCTAACCTGACTTTTATTGGTGAAGAGCTTGCAGACTATGTTGATAATGAAAGATTAGATAAAGCCTTACAAAACGATGAGTTGGACTATACAGCCTTTGGAATAACCTTACGCCATCTATCCAGAGTTATCTGTGATGCAATTGTAAGAAGGGCTGCCTGTGGGAAAAATTATGGTATAATGATCCTTCCCGAAGGTATTCTTGAATTTATCAATGAGATTCAAATATTTATTATAAAACTTAATAAAATAATTGCAGATTATAATAAAATTCATGATACAGATTTCCATACATCTTTTTCAAATTTAAATGAAAAACTTGATTATTTAAAACGACTCACAATAGGATTAAAAAGCGAAGGCGACATTTCAATCTGGAATTTACGAGATGATGATCTGTTTAATCAATTACCTACTTTTTTTCAGGAAGGGCTGCTTATTGAAAGAGACACCCATGGAAATTTTCAGTTTTCCCAGGTTAAAACGGAAAAGATTATTATTGATATGGTAGAAGAATATCTTGATATGTTGATAGAAAACGGCGAATACAAGGTTGGGATTGAAGAGGGCTATTACAGGACGACCTTGGAACAATCAGGCCTTGATCCTGATCAATTCGGCAAAGTATTGTTTAGAAACTATGGAAATAATAAATTTTTTCTTGTTAAAAAAACAATTATTTCCAGAAAAACTTTAAAACAAGCGCTTGTGCTGGAAAAACTGATCAAAGAGGATGAGAACGTACCTGAACCTGTTACATTGATTTTTGACAAATCCGCTCCAAAGTTTATGACCCAGCTTCATTTTTACGGCTATGATGGTCGAGGCAATGATCCAACACTTTTTGACTGCAATTTTGGATATAACCTTGGTATGACAGCATTCAGTCTTATTGCCAATGGCTCAACAGGGCAGATGGCTGCAATAAAAAATCTTGAGCATGATTTTGAAAAATGGGAGCCTCTTGGAGTTCCCATTGCAAAACTAATGCATCTTGAAGAAAGAAAAGGAAGCCTTGCCCTTGTAATTGAACGATCAGTCGTTGATATAGATTCCAATGCATTCAGGGTTTTTAAAGCATTAAGAGAAGAATGGCTTGCTGCTAACCCGGGAAAGGATAGATTTCGGCGCCCGGGTCCTATCCGTTTTACGGGTAAAAGCGAGGAAGATCGTCCAATAACACTTACTTTAAACTCGATATAGCAATTTTTTTTTAAAATAACCCTTGCCATTTAATCCCTATGTGTTAAACCTATTTCAATAGATTATTGTTATTTGATAAATAAATTTATCATCAATTGGCTTTTGGTTCGGTTTTGATTAATAATTTAATTGATAATTTGGATCGGCAATAGCTTAACTTGACTCAGACTGCCTTTAAGCAGACCAGAGATTATTTTCAGGACAGCCTGAGTGAAAATTATTAAGATAAGGGGGGGTAGTATCATGAGAAGGAATTTTAGTTTAGTTAGTATTATGATAATTTTTGTATTTATGTTTGCTTTTGCAGGATGTGGTCAACAGGATACAGAAAAAAAAGACGTTAATGCACAGCTTCAACTCGCACAAAGTTCAACTCTTGAAAAAATTCAGAAAAGCGGCGAACTGAGAGTTGGTTTTGAATCAGGTTATCTTCCTTTTGAAATGACAAGCAAAGAAGGCGACTTCATGGGCTTTGATGTTGACATGGCAAAAGAAATGGCAAAAGCAATGGGAGTTAAATATGTCCCTGTTAATACTGCATGGGATGGTATTATTCCTGCCTTGATTACTAATAAATTTGATATTCTTATCAGTGGAATGACAATTACTCAGGAACGTAATCTTGCAATAAATTTTGCTGATCCTTACATTATTGTCGGGCAGACTATTCTTCTGAAAAAAGGCCTTGAAGGTGAAATAAAATCTTATAAAGACCTTAACGATCCTAAATATACTGTTACTTCAAAACTTGGCACAACAGGTGAGCAGGCAATTAAAAGATTAATCCCAAAAGCTACATACAAATCCTTTGAAGTTGAAAGTGAAGCAGCTCTTGAAGTGTTGAACGGTAAAGCTGATGCTACTATTTATGATCTTCCTTTCTGTGTAACTTTTATGGCACAACAGGGTAAAGGAAACATGACATTCCTTGATACACCATTTACTTTTGAGCCATTAGCCTGGGCAATTACAAAAGGTGATCCTGACTTCCTGAACTGGTTAAATAATTTCTTGCGACAAATGAAAAATGACGGTCGTTATGATACTATTTACAATAAATGGATAACAAGTACTGACTGGATTGACAGAATGGCAGAATAAAAAATCAGTACAAGTAGTTTGATTTATAAAAGCCGGCAGGAATAATTTCTGCCGGCTTTTTGTAAATAGAGTATATGTCGTTTTCAACTAATTAGATGAGAAAATTTTATGAAAACTAGCTCCGGTCTTAGTAGAATTAATCCTTTCACTTATAATCTCAGTATGGCAGGTTTCATTATTGGGGTAATTGCATTTATCACTGTATTTATTGTTGCCACTAAAGCAATTGATTATACCTGGCGCTGGTATAAATTACCCGGGTATTTTTATACCAATAAAACTCATGATATAGATGCAGAGATAAAGGGTATCGTAGAGAGTATAACTACTAAAGACAAAACAATATCAATAGTTGTAAAAGGTAACAGTGAGTCTGAGACTTATACATTGCCTGAATCGGGCAGTAAGCGTGTAAGTATCGGGGATAACATATATCAGGGAGATACCCTGGCACAGTACAAAAAACCACAACTTGGACTTTTAAGTCAAGGTATCCTGATCACCTTAGAGGTAAGTATCTATTCTAGTTTAATAGGTATTCTGATTGGATTGATTGGGGGAATAGCACGTATTTCTAAAAATCCGGCTTTTAAATGGGCAGCAATCGTTTATGTTGAACTTATCAGAGGCTCGCCTTTATTGGTTCAGATATTTATCTGGTATTTTGTATTTGCAACCATCATTAATGGAATGTTAATGAATATGGGGTTCCATGAGATATCTGCCTTATGGTATGGCGTTGCAGCGCTTTCTTTTTTTGCAGGGGCCTATGTCACTGAAATCGTAAGATCAGGTATTGAATCAATAAATATTGGGCAAATAGAAGCATCCCGGTCATTAGGTATGACTTCTGCTCAATGTATGTATCACATTGTTTTACCCCAGGCTATTCGTCGAATCCTTCCTCCCCTTGCAGGACAATTTATTACTTTGATTAAAGATTCGTCACTATTGGGTATAATTGCAGTAAGAGAATTAACCAAGGCTACAAGAGAGGGAATAACCACAAGCCTGCAACCGTATGAGTTTTGGTTTGTGTGTGCTATTTTATATCTGTTACTTACGTTTCCACTCTCCATGTTTGTTCAGTATATTGAGAGGAGGATGAAGACTCCATGATTAAAACAGAAAATTTATACAAAACATTTATTACTGCAAATGGTGATAAAGTCAATGCCCTTGTAGATGTAAATACACAAATTGACAAGGGGGAGGTTGTCGTTGTTATTGGTCCATCAGGTTCCGGTAAAAGCACATATTTAAGATGCCTTAACCATCTTGAAGTTGCTACTAAAGGGCATATATGGATTGATGGAGTTGATATTCTTGACCTCAAAATAAATATAAATAAAGTACGTGCAGAAGTTGGCATGGTGTTCCAATCCTTTAATCTTTTTCCTCATAAAAGTGTTATAGATAATGTCAATCTCGCTCAAAAAGTTGTAAGAAAAAAATCCAAAGAAGAATGTGAAAAAAAATCAATGGAGCTGCTTGAAAAAGTTGGGATTGCGGAGAAGGCAAATGTATTTCCAGCACAGCTTTCAGGCGGACAGCAGCAGCGTGTAGCAATTGCCCGGGCTCTTGCAATGCACCCTAAAATCATGCTTTTTGATGAGCCTACATCTGCACTTGATCCTGAAATGATCGGTGAGGTTCTTGATGTTATGAAATCATTGGCAAAAGAAGGCATGACCATGGTTGTTGTTACCCATGAAATGGGATTTGCAAAAGAAGTTGCAAACCGGGTGGTTTTCATGGATGAAGGAGCTATTGTTGAAGAGGGAACCCCTGAACATTTCTTTGAGAACCCGACCCATGATCGTACTAAACTTTTCTTAAGTCAGATTCTTTAAGATTTCAAGAAAGAAGAATGAAAATTTAAATAGTGCAATATCGTTAATAAAACAATATTGCACTATTTTTTTAATACCTGCCTGTAGTATTTGAATTTATAAATAAATTTGAACCTTTGGTGTTTATTTGTTACTAATATTTATAAGAGTATTTTAAGAGTGCTTCTATATATTAGAGGAGATAGATATTATGAAAAATATCATCAGATCAATTTATAAAGTAACATGGATTCTCGTTATTGTATTTTCAATGATATTTGTAGGGCAGGCATCTGGCGCAAGCAGCGCTGCAAAGGTAAAAAAAGTTCCATCCAACAGTACAATTAAGAAAAGCAGGTCTGTAAAATTGGCAGGGAAACCAGATTTGATGGTACAGATGGTCACAGTCAGTCCAAAAATACCGACTATCAGTAAAGATCTCATAACTATTAAGGTTACAGTTAAAAACAGAGGAACCAGTGCGACCTCCGCAGTATGCCATCTTACCATGTTTATTCGCAGCGTGAATAATGCCGGTACTCCAATTCCTGGAAATCACCGACCGTTAATACCAGGTTATACCAATAATATTCCCATCCTGGGACCAGGTGGAAAACATGAAATATACAAAACATTTACTATTCATATTAAGCATCCTACAGGGCGTAAAGAAATCTCGGGTATAATCAATACCGAGAGCCTGCAATTCGGGGAAGAATCAAATAATCAAAACAATTATTATAAAACTTATTTCATATTGAAGCCCAAGCCCGCACCTGCTGATCTTGTCCTTCACGATATCGGTGTAACATCTGATGGTCGAATTAAAATTAAGATGTCAAATAAGGGAAAAGCAATTCCTGATGAGGATTTTATTCGTGCCTGGGTTAAAGCAGAAATAATCGGGAGTAGCCCTTATAAGCAATTACATTTAAAAGATATGGATCCAAATGGGTTTTTGAAAAAACCAGGGGTTCCTTTAGGTTTGCCAGGACAAATTTTTGTGAATTTTATTTGGCCTGATACAGGACCCCGAGCTATTAAGCTTACTGCTGGATATGCATACAGTGTTAAGGTGACTTTAGATTGTTTTCCGAGCATAGTTGATTCAAACCGTTCAAATAATTCAAAAACGGTTACTTTATCGCCATAACAGAGGGAGGAGATGCTATGAAGAACAGTATTAAGTCAATAGTCAGAGCGACAGCATCATTCATTATTGTATTTTCATTGATATTTGCAGGGCAGGCATCTGGTGCCAGTAGTGCTGTAAATGTAAAAAAAGTGCCACGAAACAGTAATATCAAGAAAATCAGTCCAACAGGGTTTGCAGGTAAACCTGATTTGAAGGTGCAGATGGTCAAGAATCTTCCAAAAACCCCCTCAGCTGGCCTGAATCCTTCTCTTATAGATATTACAGTTAAAAACAGAGGGACTGCTCCTACTTCAGCAGTATGCCACCTGACCATGTCTATTTATAGTGTAGATAACAGTGGGAGTCATATTGCCGGCAACTCCTTAATGTCTGTTATTCCTCCTAATGCTAGCAATATTCCAATCCTGGGTCCTGGTAAATCACATGTCATAAGAACATTAATTCCAATTTTGCAATATGCAGGGCGAAATAAGATTGAAGGAGTTATTAATACTGAAAGCCTGCAACCGGGTGAGGAGTCAAACAGTCAAAATAATTATTATAAAACCTATTTTACAGTTAAACATAGGCCTGCACCTGCTGATTTGGTTCTTCACAATATCAGTCTAACATCAAATGGACAAATCAAAATCAGGATTTCCAATTCCGGGAACGCAATCCCTGATTATGATTTTGCAAGATGCGGTGTAAAAGTGGAAGTTCCGGGATACCCTATCAGGTATATGCTTATGCAGCATATTGATACAAATCGATTATTACAAAAACCAGGAGTACCTGTGGGAACGAGCAACAAAATTTATGTAAGTTTTTCCTGGCCAAAAACAGGAATTAGAGGTATCGAACTATTTTCAGGAAATTCATACAGTGTTAAGGTAACTCTAGATCATGACCATTTAGTAATGGATAAAAACCGTTCAAATAATTCAAAAACGGTTACTTTATCCCCTTAGAAATAGAAGCTTTGATGGAAGTTATGCTTTTCGTGGTTGATAGGTACACAAGGGTTCTTCAGCAAGGTATGAGCCAGTGGCTTCATAAGCTCTGGCTCTGCATCCTCCGCAAACTTTTGTATATTCGCAGATTCCGCATTTACCTTCAAGATTGGAAAAGTCTCTTAATTCTTTGAAAACTTTTGAATTTTTCCAGATTTCATTAAAAGGTTGTTTTGTTACATCACCGCAATCAACATCAAGAAAGCCGCAAGTTTGAACTCTTCCTACATGGGAAACAAAACAAAACCCGGTTCCGGCAAGACATCCCCTGGTAACCGCATCAAGACCATGGGTTTCAAATGTTACTTTTTTCCCATCTTCCTTGGCACGTTGCCTTAGGATTCTGTAATAATGAGGGGCACATGTTGCTTTTAATTGTAAGCTGGTTTTATCTCTTTGATCATAAAACCAGTTCAGGGTTTCTTCATATTGTTTTGCATCAATACCAGAGTCGATAATGTACTTTCCTCTTCCGGTAGGCACTAAAAGAAATATATGATGAGCAACAGCACCAAGTTTTTCCGCAAGTTTTAGAATTTTTGGAATTTCATCAAGGTTGGCCTTTGTGATTGTTGTGTTAATCTGAAATTCAAGACCTGCTTTTTTAGCAATCTCTATTCCTCTTAAAGATTGTTCAAAAGCCTTATCAAGACCTCTAAAATCATCATGGGTTTGTGGAGTTGATCCATCCAGACTGACACTGATTCTTTTTATGCCCGATTCTTTCATTTTTCTGGCATTATCTTTGTTGATTAAAGTGCCGTTTGGTGCCATTACCATTCTTAAGCCAATTTTTGTTCCATAGGAGGCAATATCAAATATATCATCCCTTAAAAGAGGTTCTCCTCCGGTCAGAATTATTATAGGCTGCCCAACTTTTCTAATTTCATCAAGAAGTTCGAAACTTGCCTGAGTATCAAGCTCGTTATCATATGGATGATCTTCAGCAACAGCTCTGCAATGCTTGCAGGCAAGGTTACATCTTCTTGTGACTTCCCAGGCAACTAGGCGAAGGGTGCTATTTTTTTCCCCATGATTATGTGGATGATTATGTGGATGGTTCATTATTTATTTAACTCTCTTGCTGCTTCCATGGCAAAATAGGTTAATATTATGTCAGCTCCGGCTCTTTTCATGGAAAGAAGAGTCTCTATCATTACAGCTTTTCCATCTATCCAACCCATTTTTTCGCAGGCTTTTATCATGGAAAATTCACCGCTTACATTATATGCAGCAATGGGAAGATCAATTTCTTCTTTTAGCCGGTAGATAATATCAAGGTATGAGAGGGCAGGTTTTACCATAATAATATCAGCTCCTTCTTCAACATCCATGGTGGCCTCACGAATTGCTTCAAGGGAATTGGCAGGATCCATCTGGTAAGTTTTTCTGTCACCAAATTGAGGTGCTGATTCAGCAGCTTGTCTAAAGGGGCCATATAAAGCAGAAGAATATTTTACAGCATAGGACATTATGGGAATATTTGAAAATCCCTCTTCATCAAGCGTTTGTCTGATTTCACCGACTCTTCCATCCATCATATCTGACGGTGCAACCATATCAGCACCGGCATTAGCATGGGATAGAGCAGTCCTTGCCAGTAGATCAAGGGATGCATCATTATCAATTCTACCTTTATCTACAACACCGCAATGACCATGGTCAGTATATCCGCATAAGCAGACATCTGTGATAACTTCAATCTCCGGTACTTTCTGTTTAATTTCTTTAACAGCTTTTTGTACTATTCCATCTTTTGCATATGCTTTTGTGGCTAAAGGATCTTTTTTGTCAGGAATACCAAAAAGAATAATTGCCGGGATACCAATCTCCCAGGCCTCTCTGGCTTTTTTAGCAATAAGATCACAGGATAATTGGAAATGGCCGGGCATTGATTTAATAGGATTTTTTACTTTTCTACCTTCAACTGCAAATAAAGGGAGAATCAGGTCATCCACTGAAAGCTTTGTCTCCCGGATCATTCGCCGGAAATTTTTTTTTTCTCTAAGCCTTCTTGCTCTGAAATCAGGGAAAAGCATTATTTAAGTCTCCTTTTTGATTTCCTCATCGGTAAGATAACAGGCAGGATCAGAATCCCAGGGGTCACCAGCAACAGATTCGCCTCTTGCTCTGAAGTTGCCAGCGCATATATCAAGCCATTTGCATTGGGAACATCTGCCTTTAACATACTTCTTTTTTTCTTTCATTTTCATTAAAAATTTATTGGAAGAATCAGTCCAGATTTCAGAAAATGGTTTTGATTTGATATTGCCCAGGCTTTTTTCTCTCCAGAACTGGTCAGGGTGTACTTCACCATCCCAGCTTATGCA
>JAIOSM010000197.1 GCA_021107575.1 Desulfobacteraceae bacterium
AATTTATGAATGCAGTTCTGCAAGCCTTATTTATCCTTAAAGGATTTCCTTCAATCGTTTATTAAGAATCTTTTTTAATCCTTCCGATTTTTTTTTCAGGTCTTTTTTCCCGCAAAACAGATCAAATATGGTTTTGGTTTCAAGATTATAAGCCATGCTATTCATGGTAAAATCCCGCATTTCAAGATCGTTTTCAGGAAAATTGCCTGTTCTGCTTTTAGATCTTGCAGGACAAATTTCAATTTTATTTACAAGGCAGGTTTTAAAGCTTTGCCCAACAATTTTGACTTTCTCGGATTTGAAAATAGTATTGATTTGATCAATTGATGCGTCTGTTAAAATATCATAATCTGAAGCTTTTCTGCCAAGCAAAAAATCACGAACAGATCCTCCAACAATAAAAGCTTTAAAGCCGCTTTTGTTAAGAGTTGCAATTATCTGCCCTGCTCTTTTGCTTATTATGTCCATCTTTTAACAAGGTTGTTATCAACCCCAAGGTAATCCAGAACTCTTGCAACAACACTGTCTACAAGCTCTTCAATAGTTTTAGGCTGTGAATAGGAAGATGGAGATGGAGGAATGATGGTTGCACCGGCCTTTAATGCTTTTGTCATATTATTAAGATGAATCAGGCTGAACGGCTCACTAAGCAGTGCCTTTAAGAGCCTTATCTCGTAAATAGATCCGGATGCCCCACAAATAGAAATAACAAATTTTTCTTTTTTAGTTTTCATTTAAATAATATCTCAACAATTACACCTGCAAGCAGAACAACAGAAATTAGGCTGTTCATGTGAAAAAAAGCTATATTAATATGTTTCAAATCATCAGGTTTTACAAGCATATGTTCGATTATAAGCAATATACCAATTACGCAAAGAAAAATATAAAAAACAAGGTGCATATTAAAAAAATATTGCATCAATATCAAAAAAAATATTGTCCAGACATGGAGTATTTTTGCAATCAACATAGCTTTTTTTGCACCAAACCTGACAGGGAAAGAAAAAAGTCCCTGGGTTTTATCAAACTCAATATCCTGGCAGGAATACAAAATATCAAACCCTGCAATATATGTCATAAGTGCCAGAGCAAGAAATATTATGCTGACAGACAATGAATTTGCGATTGCTACCCATGCACCCAGCGGAGCAAGCCCAATACCGAAGCCAAGAAGAATATGACAATACTTTGTAAATCTTTTGGTAAAGGAATAGAACATAAGCAAAATCAACACAGGAAAAGAGAATATAAAGCATGTTTTCCCAAGCATAAAAGCAGAAAGGACAAAAACAACTGAAGAGAGCACCACAAAGATCACGGCCTCACTCTTTTTTAGAGCGCCTGAAGGTATTTCCCGTATAGCAGTTCTTGGGTTTTTCTTATCAATTTCAGCATCTGCAATTCTGTTAAAACCCATGGCAGCAGATCTTGCAGCCACCATTGCAACAAGAATCAGGATTAGATCTGAAAACCTAAATTGATACTCCTGCCATGCAAGAATCATTGCTGAAAGAGCAAACGGCAGTGCAAAAATAGTGTGGGAGAATTTTATCATTCTTCCATAAATAAATATTTTGTCTTTAATCATTCCCATAAAAATAGTTTCCATAAACCCTAATAAATACCATAAACAGGAGTTGTACAATTGGGGCATTTGCCCTCTTTTATATTTGAATCTGTATTATATCCAGCTCTTTTCACAAGAAGCGTACCGCAACTATGACAGTATGTGTCTTCAAGTCCAAGGTGTGGGGCGTTCCCGGCATAAACATGATAAAGACCTGCACCTTTACCAATTTTGTATGCAGTTTCAAGGGTTTCTGTCGGAGTAGCCGGATAATCATTCATTTGATAACATGGATGAAATCTGCTGATATGCCAGGGAGTTTCCTGTCCAAGGTCTTCTTTGATAAAACATGCAAGCTGTTCAAGTTCTTTTGGGCTGTCATTCAATCCTGGGATGAGCAAAGTTGTAACTTCAACAATTATGCCCAGAGATTTCATCAGCTTTAAATTTTCTTTTACAGGTTCCAGTCTTGCCTTACAATATTTTTGATAAAATTTATCGTTAAAAGCTTTTAAATCAACATTCGCAGCATCAAGATATGGGGCAATCTCTTCAATAACTATGCCTGACATAAAACCATTTGTCACAAAAATATTTAAAAGATTCTTCTGATGCGCTATTTTCGCTGTTTCTAAAGCAAGTTCAAAATAAATAGTGGGCTCGGTATACGTATATGCAATACTGTCACATTCAGCCCTTAAAGCCTGAGAGACAATATCTTTGGGAAAAATATCAGCACCATTAATAACTCCTCTGTCACAAGGCATCTGCGCAATATCTGCATTCTGGCAGAATGAACATTTGAAGTTACACCCTACAGTTGCAATAGAGTATGATGATGATCCCGGTTTTACATGATAGATTGGTTTTTTTTCAATGGGGTCTATACTTCTTGCAATACTTTTCGGATAAACAAGGGTTTCAAGGATTCCGTTCCTGTTGACACGAACCTTGCATATCCCTTCTTTATTGATTTCTATTTTGCAAAACTGATCACAAATATTACATTTTACACTCTTATTACTTAACTTTTCATAAAATATAGTTTCCATACTCTTTTACTTTTATCCCTATTCTTGCTCCTGCTCAATATTACGTGCAAACCCAGGAGCAGGCTTATACCGTGCCCTGGATTTAATTTTGGCTCCAAGGGGTCTGACCCTGAATTTTGGAACAGGCTTTATTGTCATACCAATCATACTTCCAAATGGTGATTTTTGAACCAGATACAGGTCTTCAATAAAAAAAGCATATTTCCCAAAAATTATTGGAACTTGTGGAGTTGTCCGCCATGACACAGGAACCTTGCCCAAGATTGAAAACACAAGCTGTTTAAGCTCCCATATGCTGAAAAACTGCAATTTTGAAAATGTATTGTCAGCAAACATATTTTTAATCATTGTGAGTATATTCAGCGGGGCATATTTATTTAAGACCCCGACAAAAATTTTGTCTTTTGTAACCCTGCATGCCTCTTCAATTGCTTTTGCTGGCAATTCAGTGAATTCGAGACTTGTGAAAAGCGATGAATATTCAAAAGAATTATCTTCAAAAGGAAGATCTTCAGCAAACCCTTTAAAAAGATCAACTTTATTTTTGAATTTCTTTTCTGCAATATCAAGCATATATGGGGAAGGGTCAATTCCTGAAATTTGAAGTCCCAAATTTAATAATGGCTCAATACTTTTCCCTGAACCGCAACCTATGTCAAGCAGTCTTTGCCCGTGCACAGGCGAAAGCATATCAACGAGCATACTGGTTTCAAGGTTAAATACATGCTCATTTTTTTTGTCCTCAAACCAGCTGTCATAAGCTTTTGCATCATTAAAATTGAATATATATCCCATAAAAGTATTTTATGTTATGTATTCCTACTTTTCAAGAGCATAAATCAAGAGATTATCTTTCTGCGGTATTCAACATTTCTCTTGCATGATCCAGAGTTGCTCTTGTGATTTCGCTTCCACCTATCATTCTTGCAAGTTCTCTTGCTTTGTCATCTTTATCTGTAAGAAGAATAATTGAAGTTGAAGTTTTATTGTTGATTACTGATTTTAAAATTTTAAAATGGTTTGCGCCATATTTTGCGATTTGAGCTAAATGGGTAATACAAATAATCTGGTTACTTTTTGCAAGACCAGCAAGCTTGATTCCAACTTTTTCTGATGTAGCACCGCCAATGCCGGCATCAACTTCATCAAAAATCAAGGTTTCAAGGAATTCTGTTCTTGATAGAATAATTTTCAAAGCAAGGACAATCCTTGAAAGCTCACCTCCGGAAACAATTTTAGATAGAGGTTTTGGTTTTTCGCCGGGATTAGGACTTATAAAAAAACTTACAATATCCAATCCTGTGGAAAGTGGTTTTACTCTGTTTATTGTAAAAAAATCTTTTTGAGAATCACCTTCTGCTTGTTCTATATTAATAACAAATTGAGCCTGCTTCATTTCAAGCTCGTTAAGCTCGGTCTCAACAAGGGATGATAGTTTTTTTGCCTTTTTCTTTCTTTTGTCTGAAAGAATTAATGCTTTGTCAGTATATTGAGTTTTAAGGATTTCAATTTTTTCTTCAGCTTGTGCAATCCTTTCTTTAACGCTGCCGATTTTTGAAAACTGATCCTGCATTTCACTAAACTGTGAAAATATGGATTCAAGGCTGCCCCCATATTTTCTTTTGAGCTTTTGTATCAGGTCAAGTCTGTTTTCAACTTTCTCCAATGCACCTTTATCAAGGTTAATATTTGATGAATATGTTCTGAAATCAGTTGCCATGTCTTCTAAATCAAATAAAAGACTTCCTATAATTTGAGTCTTTTTTAAAAGTTCAGGGTCAACATCTGTATATTTTTCGATTTGAGCTTTGATGACAGAGAGCCTTTCTATTATTGACCCTTCCGTGGAATATAATTCGTTTGCTCCAAAATTGAGTGCCTCAAATATCTGACTTGCATTTTTAAGACTCTTTTTTTCCTTTTCAAGCTCCAAGTCTTCATTCTCTTTAATGCTTGCGTCTTCTATTTCATCAATCTGAAATTTTAAAAATTCACTTTCCTGCTCAGCTTTATCTTTATCTGCCTTAAGTTCTTTAAGTTCTCTAATTAAAATAACAAGTTCATTATAGATAGAGACTACATCTTTTCTTAAAGCAAATGTGGTGGCAAACCTGTCTAAGATATCAAGGTGATTTCTTTCTTGCAAAAGCCCCTGGTGAGCATGTTGACTTGAAATACCGGCAAGGTTTTCAGTAAGGTCTTTTAATAACTGCATGGAAGATTGCCTGCTGTTAACAAAGACTTTATGCCTGCCTGAGGATGATACTATCCTGCGAATCATTAATCCTTCTTCAAGGTCAATTCCCTGTTCATCCATTAATTTTGCCTGGGCAGATTCAGGATCAACATCAAAAAAAGCTTCGACTTCAGCACTCTCATGCCCGGTCCTGATAAGATCGTGGGAAGCTCTTGAACCCAAAATAAGGTTTACAGCTTCAATGATTATAGATTTTCCAGCTCCGGTTTCACCTGTTAAAACAGTGAGTCCATTTTTAAATTGAATTCTAATATCATCAATTATTGCAAAATTTTTTATGGCCAGCTCGCTTAGCATTGAGTCTCCTTAAAAAATTTAATGTATGAAACAGATATGTTGCTGCAATTGCTGCAACAAGTCTTGGAATCCATAACCATACAGGTGATATCCCTAAAGGCAGAAAAAGTGCGGGATCTTCTATCATTGCATGATTTATCCCTATGGAAAGATGGAGCGGAGTAATATCAGCTTTTGCAAAAGAGTTTGTCTTTGTTTCTTCAACAAGAACCGCAGATCCATAGGCAAGTCCAAATGTTGCAGCTGTAAGCCAGAGAATACCTGTTTTTTTATTAAGACCAAGCATAAACAGAACAGGGGATATTGCTTTTGTAATATAATAAATTGTATTAAATTCCTTGGCAAGCTCAAGAACCATCATCAGTGGCATTATTATGAAAAATATCTGTACACAGAGTTTAAAAATATCCCATATCCACACCTTAAGCATAAGAAAAAAAGTTTGCCCGTCGTGCGCAATGGTTTGCGCTGATGCAACTATAGGCTGCAATAGTTCATCTCCCATAATTCTGGCGCAGATAAACGTAACGATAAAAGAGACGGCAATCCGGAAAAAAGCAGCAAAAAAAGGATTAATCCCGGATTGTCCCTGAACAATACTTTCTAAAACTATGTTGTGGGATATAAGAAGGAATATTGCAATTAATGCCATCTGGCTTGTAGTAAGAGGCAAAACAGCCATTGCAGCAACAGCTCCGTATATTCCGGTAAAAAGTCCTATAACAAGTGGGATAACTGCCGAAGCTGGCAGCATAAGCAAGTTCATTGCAGGAGAGAGCAAAAAATCAAGCTTATAAATAAGCTCAAAATGTACAAGAAGTGCTGTGGCAAAAGAGATGGGAACAAGAATTTTTAAAAGCCAGAAAAAACCGCTAATACCTCTGTGAAGACCAGCTTTTGCCCCGATTTTTATTCTCGATAAAAGTGCTTTATTCCTTGTTGACATCAGAAGATTTTGTTCCGGCTGTTTGCTCTTTTACAGTTTTATCAACTGTGTGATAAATATCTCTTAAAGATTCATGAATTTTTGTAGGAGACAGTCTTCCAAGTTCAATAAATTTTACCACAATTTCTTTTGTAGCTCTTAATATCTGTTCATCAATTTCTTTCATAATCTGTTTTTATATCAAATATATGCCATAAGGTCAATATTTGAATTGTTTTATCTGAATATTTGCCGGTACCTATAAGATAAGATCATACAATTTTCCAGTTTATATTATTTGTTTCCAAGATAGAGCTTCAAAGGACTTTTTTCACTTAGGTTTCTATTTTTTGTTATTGTCTACCTTTGAGAAAGACTCAGATTTGAGTTTTGCTAAAAACATAATAAAGGCTTATGCAGTAAAAATAGAAAGATGCGCTACAAAAAGCCCTTCAAAGCTCTATCAAGCAGTGTGATACAAAACAGAAAACATATTTGAATATTTCTACAATATTCTATTTAAATTGCCTGTTGAAGACTTTATGACAAAGATAGCAATCCAAATTTTCTCATTGACACCATTTGTAGAATATAATAATTCTCAAAAGCAAGTTTAAACAAACATTAACACAACAGAATTTTTGATATCACCAGGAAATTTTCAAATTATGAAAAGGGATTAT
>JAIOSM010000340.1 GCA_021107575.1 Desulfobacteraceae bacterium
CTCCATTCGAAGGAATGGGTGCTGCCAGGGAAGCATATTTCCCTATTATCTGTGTAGCTACAATGTTCATGATTTTGATTTTCTTTTTCAGGTTAACCGGTGAACTTAAGCTATCAGCCTATTTTGCAGGTTCCAGCACTATGACATTATGGAATTTAGCTGGTGCACCACTTTTATTTATTGTAATAGCTTTTTTTATTATTCTTTTAACAGAGAATTCAAGAGTTCCTGTTGATGATCCTGCTACCCATCTTGAACTTACAATGATTCATGAAGTTATGATTTTGGATCATAGCGGACCGGATTTAGGACTTATTGAACTGGGAGCTTTTTGCAAACTTTTCTTTTATTCAACAATCATTACAAAACTGATTTTACCTTTTGATTATGGGTTGTCTGCAATTACTTTTGGTCTTTACATTGCAGGACTTATAATTGTCTATATAGCTATTGGAGTAACCGAATCAGTCATTGCCCGTTATAGAATGGATAAAGTTCCGCAATTTATCCTGACATCATTTGCATTGGCATTTTTTGCAACGATTATAACTTTGGAGTTTCTAAAATGATACTAAACCCGGTTGATACAATTTTGTCACTTGTACTGCTTTCTGTTTTATTCGCTTTTGGTGCCAGCCGAGTCCCGGGACTGATAAAAGTAATTGCGTTTCAGGGCATTGTAGTCTCGATTGTTCCTTTTTTCATTGGTCACGAAATGGCTTTAGGCGGAACAGTCTTCACTATTGCAACCTTAATTATCAGAGGCATTATTATTCCCATGAGTATTTATATAGCTATAAAAAAAGTAGCTATCAAAAGAGAAGTGGAACCTATTGTTGGTTTTCATGCCTCTTTGCTCTTTGGGCTTGGATTAATAGTTGCCTCAACTTATATCAGCAGAGAACTGAACATTCCATCTATCAGTGACTTTACACTTTTGTTCCCAACAGCTATTGCACTTTTAGTTACAGGAATGTTTCTTTTAATAGCAAGAAGAAATGCCATTGCCATGGTTATAGGTTACATTATGATGGAAAATGGTATTTACCTTATAGGCACTACAATTTCAGTTCGTGCCCGCCATATTGTTGAGTTTGGAATTTTACTTGATATACTTGCAGGCGTCATGATTATGGCTATTATTCTTCAAAATATCAAACAAACGTTTGATGATGTTGACACAGCTAACTTAAGAACATTAAAGGAATAGGTGTTGTATATGGTAGAAATTGTTTTTCTAACTCCTTTTATAACAGGCATTCTTGCTTTTTTTCTCCCAAAAGCAGTCGGGCGTAGTTTTTTAGTCGGTACTGGTACTGTCCACCTCTGTCTTTCACTCCTGCTATGGAAAAACAGACCCGAGGCTTTTTTCAGCAATTATTTTGCAGTTACACCTGAAGGTCTGTTATCACTTTTGGTTATTTCGCTCCTGTTTTTTCTGATCTCTATTTATACAATGTCCTATCTTAAAGAGAGTTCAATTAAATCAGAAAATATTTTTACAGGATCAATGCTCTTATTTTTGTCTACCATGACAATGGTAACTTTATCTGATCATATTATGGTAATGTGGATAGCTATTGAAGCGACTACACTTGCCAGTGCTCCATTGATTTTTACATACAGAACTCCTGCAGCCCTTGAAGCAACCTGGAAATACGTGCTCATCTGTTCTGTTGGTATTGCCATGGCACTTTTAGGGTCAGTCTTTATTACACTTGCTATGGATATCGGGAATGTTAATGCACCGCTTTCCTTTTCTGCCCTTACAGAAGTTGCAAAAGAGATCAACCCTACATGGCTGAAAGCAGGCTTTGTGTTTATACTTGTGGGTTATGGAACAAAAATGGGTCTTGCACCCATGCATACATGGCTCCCGGATGCACATAGTGAAGCACCCAGCCCTGCTTCGGCATTATTATCCGGCGTACTTTTAAACTGTGCATATCTTGGTATTTTTAAAACAAATAAAATTATGCATGCTGCAGGTCTTGGTGATTTTTCAGGTACAATCCTCATGGTTTTTGGTTTGATGTCGATTATAGCAGCTGCTACATTTATTCTTAAACAGAATGAATACAAAAGAATGCTTGCATATTCAAGTATCGAGAATATGGGAATCATCGCATTTGGGACAGGTATTGGCGGCATCGGTGTATATGGTGCTGTAATATGCCTAATTCACCACAGCCTGATCAAATCTTCTCTCTTTTTATCATCTGGAAATATTTTGTTGGGCTACGGAGATAGATTTATTAAAAATACCGGAGATATGGTAAGGCGGATGCCCAAAACATTTATCGCTTTTTTCGGTGGTTTTGCAGGCATCTCAGGATTCCCTCCTCTTGGAATTTTTATTGGAGAAATGTTTATTATCGTCGGTGCATTCCGAACAGGGCACTATGTTGCAGCAGGTATTTTCATCTTCAGCCTTTGTGTTATCTTTGCAGGCTTTGCCAACCAGGTAATGAAAATTTCCTTTGATGATTACAGCAATGAAGATTCTGATGAAAAGACAACTTTTAAAGAAAAGGCCAGTATGGTATGGCCACAATTTATTTTACTATTAACTTCTCTGATACTATGTTTCTATATGCCGGACACTTTATATCAAACAATAATTGATGCAGTAAATGCAATTGGCGGAGGACTTTAATGGCTAACGCTTTTTTAGAAATTTCAAATGGTGAAAAATTATCACGAGATCAGATTCCACATCTTCCTTTTGATGATTTTAGTAAAAACGTTTTAAGCATTGTAAAAGATGGAGGGAAAGTTGTTCAATATTTTGCTTACCCGGACAATGAAACATCATCTTTAAAGCTTATGGCTGTTTTAAGAACTGATAAACTCCTGGCAGCAGGTTGTGATGCTCCTGAATCTTATGAATCCTTTACAAAAACATGTGAACAATTTCACATGTTTGAACGAGAGATTGCAGAACAGTACGCTATAAAACCCGAAGGGCATCCCTGGTTAAAAATGGTTCGATATCATCCTAACTACTTAAATAAACCTGATGTTTTTGGAAATGACTATAAAGAAGATATCCCGGGTAATTATGACTATTATAAAGTAGATGGTGATGAAATTCATGAAGTAGCTGTAGGTCCTGTCCATGCAGGCGTTATCGAGCCTGGTCATTTCAGATTTAACTGTATTGGTGAACGTGTTTTAAATCTGGAAATACATTTAGGATATCAACACAGAGGTGTTGAGAACCTGTTAAAAGGTGTTCAGGCAAAAAGACTGCCCAATATTGTTGAGAATATTGCAGGAGACACTACTATAGGTCATAGCCTTTGTATGGCACAAGCTGTGGAGTCTCTCACATCAACCAAAGTTGATGATGGTGCAAAGATAATTCGTTCCATTGCCCTTGAGCTTGAAAGACTTGCAAATCATATTGGCGATTGTGGTGCATTAAGCGGTGATGTTGCATTTTTACCTCCGGCTAATTACTTTGGACGTCTTAGAGGTGATTTTTTGAATTTAGCCCTTCTTATTTGTGGCAACAGGTTTGGTAA
>JAIOSM010000078.1 GCA_021107575.1 Desulfobacteraceae bacterium
CAAAATTAATCCCTGATAATGTAAAAGATCTGCAACAGGCAATTGATGACATCCCTCAAATAACAGCAAAAGCATCTGAGTCAGAAATAAAGGAAAAAATGCTTGAAGTTGCCCTGATTCTTGAAGGATTACCAAGGCACGCTTCTACCCACGCAGCGGGCGTGGTTATCAGTGATAAACCACTTGTAAATTATTTACCTTTATATAAAGGTAAAGAAGGTGAGACATTAACACAGTTTGATATGAACTATGTTGAAAAACTCGGTCTTGTAAAATTTGATTTTTTAGGACTTAGAAATCTTACTGTTATTAAAAATACCATTGAGTTATTAAAAAAGAATTCAAAACATGTTCCTGACTTAAACAATCTTGATCCAAACGATGAAAAAACTTTCAAACTCCTTGAATCAGGTGATACGACTGGTGTTTTTCAGCTTGAAAGTTCCGGAATGAAAGATCTTATAAAGAAATTAAAACCAGAATCTTTTAATGATATTGTTGCATTGGTTGCGCTCTACAGACCAGGTCCCCTTGAGAGCGGCATGGCAGTGAATTATGTTGAACGAAAACATGGAAGGCAGGAAGTTGTTTATTTGTTTGACAAGTTAGAGCCTATTTTAAAAGAAACATATGGTGTTATTCTCTACCAGGAACAGGTAATGAAAATTGCATCTGTGCTTGCAAACTACTCCATGGCTGATGCTGATGGCTTGAGAAAAGCCATGGGGAAAAAAATACAATCCTTGATGGAAGAGCACCGTGTACTCTTTATGAAAGGTACTAAAGAGAACAAACTTGATCAGAAAAAATCAAAAGAAGTTTTTGATCTCATGGAGAAATTTGGCGGTTATGGCTTTAATAAATCACACAGTGCTGCTTATGCTTTGATAAGTTATCAGACTGCATTTCTGAAAGCTAATTATCCTCTGGAATTTATTGCTGCCCTCATGACAAGTGAAATGAGAAATACTGATAACATTATCAAATTTATAGAAGAATGCAAAATCCATGATATTAAGGTTCTAAAGCCTGATATAAATAGCAGTGATACTGTTTTTGGTGTATATAATAATGCAATATCTTACGGACTTGCTGCGGTGAAAAACGTAGGACAAGCAGCGGTTGAGGAGATTATAGCTGCAAGAGAACAGGAAAAATCATTTGAATCTATTTATGACTTTTGCGAAAAGGTAAACTTAAGCAAGGTTAACAAAAGGGTTCTGGAATCTTTAATTAAATGTGGAGCATTTGATTCTGTAAATGCTAAAAGAAGTCAGATGATGGCTGCCTTAGAAGAAGCTTTAGACTATGGATCTAGAATTCAAAAAGAAAAAAATGACGCCCAGCTAGACCTTTTTGCCGATACAGGTGTTGGGGTAGATATAGCCTTAAAACCTCCTGAGCTTCCCAATATCGAAGAATGGGAAGAGAATGATCTGCTTATATATGAAAAAGAAGCTTTAGGTTTTTATTTTTCCGGGCATCCTTTAAAAAAATATTCCAATATTATTCAAAAATACTGTAATGCTTCATCTCTGAATATTAATGATTTTTCTGATGGCAAAACTATCAGAATAGGTGGTTTTTTAAAACTCGAAAAAGCTCATAAAACCAAAAAAGGCGACATGATGGCTTTTGCATCCATAGATGATGGGCAGGGAGTCGTTGAAATCGTTGTGTTCCAAATCTTTATATAGACACTCATCAGTTAATAACTGATGAAGAGCCTGTCATATTAGAAGGAGATATTCAGAAAAAAGAAAATTCTGTAAATCTTATTGCAAAAAAAATTATACCCATTGAAAAAGCTGAAGAAGAATGGACAGCAAATGTTGTTATAACCATTGACCCTGATTTAAAAACTTCTGTAAATTTAGAGAAATTAAAAGATATTCTTTCCATATATCCCGGCAAATGTTCTTCATATATAGTAATTAAGTCTGATAACGAATCTGATGTGTTGATTAAAACATCAGATGATTTCAAGGTTTCAAGCACTAAGGAATTTTTCAAAGAAGTTGATTCTATTTTTGGAAAAGATTCCATAAAAACCACATGTTCACCTGTAAAACAAAGTATTAAGGAAAAAAGGTGGCCAAATAAAAGGAGAAATTCTAATGACTAAGCATAATTGTGAAAAATGTGGTTTCAGGGCAAAGTATGATAATAATTCTAAATCCTTTTTAGGCCGGATATGGAAATGGCATATCGCCTTCTGTCCAGGCTGGAAAAAATATATAACATCTCTTCGTGAAGATAATCGGAAAAAATTAGCCGAAAAATATGATTTAAAAAAATACAAATAATTCTTAGTCTGTAAGGATTTTACTATGTCAAAGACTTTGACTTTTATACTTTTTTTTTCTATTGGAACCCTTATTGTTGCAGCAATACACTATTATTTGTGGGTAAGGATTGTCAAAGATACATGTTTGAGTGATACATTCAGGCATATTGGAACATATTTGTTGATTACCCTTGCATTATCATTCCCGGCATCCTTAGTAATATCCAGATTATTTTCCTATAAATATTCATATATAGCATTATGGATCGCGTATTTATGGATAGGTATCATGATGCTGCTGTTTTGTCTGTTCCTCTTTACAGATATTGTTAAAGTGTTATTTTTTATTTTTGCAAAATTTGCAGGTAACAGCGAAGAAATGATGAATTTAGAGCGGAGAGAGTTTATTTCAAGATCCGTTGTTTCGGGCGTGTCTGTGTTAGTCCTTGCTGCAACCGGTCTTGGAGTTAAAAATTATTTTGCAAATGTTATTGTTAAAAAATTAGATATGTTACTTACAGGATTGCCTGAAGTATTTAAAGGATTTAAGATTGTTCAGATATCTGATCTTCATATCGGGCAGTTAATGACAGGACCGATGTTGAAAGAAATAGTTGACAGGGTCAACAGCCTAAAGCCTGATCTTATTGCAATAACCGGGGATCTTGTAGATGGATCAACTTATAAACTTTTAAATGAAGTCGCATCTATAAAAGATCTTAAAGCTGAAAAGGGAGTTTATTTTGTTACAGGAAATCATGAATATTACAGTGGAGTTGAAGACTGGACACTTGAAATAGAAAAAATGGGAATAAAAGTACTGAAGAATGAAAGTGTAATAATCAAACAAAAGGATGACTTTTTTTATCTGTCCGGAGTTACAGATCATGAAGCTAAAAGATTCGGGAAAGAGCACGCTGCTGATTTTAAAAAAGCATTGTCCGGGCTTAAAAAAAATAAAACACAAATACTTCTTGCACATCAGCCGATTGCTGTCAGAGAAGCTTCCGAATATGGTGTTGACCTTGTATTGGCAGGACATACCCATGGCGGGCAAATATGGCCGTTCAACTATCTCGTATATTTGCAGCAGCCTTATTTGAAAGGCTTATATCAATATAAAGGTACAAAACTATATGTGAACCAGGGGACAGGGTGCTGGGGGCCGCCAATGCGCTTAGGCTCTTTTAATGAAATTACAGAGATAATTTTAACATAGGTAGAATCATATGAATAATTCAATTCAAACTATTTCTTTACTAAATTTAATGATTGCATTTATCCCGGTTCTGGTGATTTTAATAATAATTTTTAAATGGTCTTTAGATATAAAAAATTCTATATATGCTGTTGCAAGAATGTTAGTTCAACTTTTGCTTATCGGTTATTTTTTGACCTATATTTTTGATTCAGACAGCTCTGTAATAGTTCTGGCGATTTTGATTACCATGGTCTTTTCGTCAAGCTGGATAGCTTTGGGTAATATAAAAACAAAGCGCTTAGTTTTATATAAATATGTCATTTTTTCTATTGCGATTGGCGGAGGCTCAACTTTAATATTTATTACAAAAGGAGTCCTCAATCTTCAGCCATGGTATTGGCCCCAGTATATGATTCCTCTTGCCGGAATGATTTTTGCTAATTCAATGAATAGTGTAAGCCTTGCTGCAGAAAGATTAAATGCTGAAATTGAAAGAGATGTTCCCTATGAAAAAGCGCGCAGGATTGCTCTTCAAGCGTCTCTTATTCCTATAACAAATTCATTGTTTGCAGTCGGGCTTGTTTCTATCCCGGGCATGATGACAGGGCAAATCTTATCCGGCATTTCACCACTGATAGCCGCAAGATATCAAATTATGGTTATGTGTATGATATTTGGGGCAGCTGGAATTTCCGCAGCATGTTTTTTAACTTTTTCTAAATCAATTTTTGCAGGTAAAAGAATAAGGAGTTTTATGAAAAATGAAAGATAATAAAAAAAGTGTAACTCTTGGTTCAATGAGAATACCATTCCTTGCGTTACCGCCTACTTGCGTGCTTCTTGGTGTGGCTGCCGCCATCTATGTCGGAAGTACCATAAATATTTTCCACTTAATGCTTGTTTTTATCGGAGCATTATCTGCCCATATAAGTGTAAATGCTTTAAATGAATATGATGATTTTAGAACAGGGCTTGACCTGAAAACAATACAGACCCCTTTTAGCGGAGGAAGTAAAGCAATCCCTGAAAATCCTGAAAAAGCCTATCATGCTTTAATTATGGGCATGGTTACATTGGCTGTTACTATTCTTATAGGCTTTTATTTTATCGACATAAGAGGATGGATGTTATTACCAATAGGACTGTTCGGAGTGTTGATTGTAGTTGCCTATACCAAATGGATTACACAAAGCCCAATTCTATGTCTTCTTGCTCCGGGCCTTGGGTTCGGTCATTTAATGGTTATGGGTACTAGTTTTGTATTAACAGGGGCATATTCATGGACAGCTTTTATTATATCCATGGTACCATTTTTTTTAGTAAGTAATCTTCTTTTATTAAACCAGTTCCCTGATATTGATGCAGACCGGGAAATTGGCAGGAAACACCTTCCCATTGCTGTAGGGATAAAGACGAGCGTAATAATTTATGGTCTTTTTTTGATTTTGGCCTATGTTTTTATTATTCTTGGATGGGTTTTGGGGTTTCTTCCGGTGCAGAGCCTTATCTCCCTGGTATGTGTAATTTTTGCTATTCA
>JAIOSM010000311.1 GCA_021107575.1 Desulfobacteraceae bacterium
AAAGCTCTATCAAGCAGTGTGATACAAAACAGAAAACATATTTGAATATTTCTACAATATCCTATTTAAATTGCCTGTTGAAGACTTTATGACAAAGATATCAATCCAAATTTTCTCATTGACACCATTTTTAAAATATAATAATTCTCAAAAGAAAGTTTAAACAAACATTAACTCAACAGAATTTTTGATATCACCATGAAATTTTCAAATTATGAAAAGGGATTATTGCTAAACAGGAAATAAACATACTTACGTTTACAACCCCAAATTGGACTTATAAACGTAATTGAGTTATATACTCGTTAGTGTTCATGCAATGACAGTAATACTATAAACGAAATACTAATGAAAAGCCATCTCACAAATAGCGCATTTACCAACTCTAACACACAAGCTGATGCTTCAGTTGGCAAAAGAGCTATTTTGCTGCTTTCACATAAGTACAAACCTTTCAAAGGATAATTGAAATGTATATATCAAAGCTATCACTGAGGAATTTTAGAAATTTCAGAAATGAGACACTCGATTTTACTAAAGGTGTAAATACAATTATTGGCGAAAACGGTTCGGGTAAAACAAATTTGTTTCATGCTATAAGAATATTGATTGATGAGAGTATGCCAAGAGTCACAAGATTTTACGAAAGTGATTTTAACCGCTCAATTGGTGATTGGATTGGACATTGGATAGTCATTCAAATGGAATTTTCAGAATTGGATTCTAGTGATGAAGCACAATCAATTGCGATGCACAAGGTTGGAGAATCAGATGAAATTGATAGTACAAAGGGAACATATTCTGTATTTTTTAGACCTAGAATTGATTTTAGAAGAAGTTTGTTTAGTCTTTCAGAAGATGAACAAAAGAGCAAGGATGACCTAGAAAATTTATTGTCAAGCATTTCATTAAATGATTACGAAACAGTCTTTAATGGACGTGGAAACACAGACTTTTCAGAGGATGATAACTATAAGAAATTTGTTGGAGACTTTGATTCAATTGTTTTTCCTGACCCAGATGAAGAACAAACAGATGTGTATGGTATAAAAATGTATGGAATATCTATTCCAAATGAATTTGCGTGCACTTTTGCGAAAGCACTCCGTGACGTTGAAGCTGACCTACGTTCATATAGAGACAATCCCTTGTTAAATTTACTCAGAGATAAAGAAAAAAACATTGAAATTGATAAAAAGACTGAAATTGAAAAACAAGTTGAAGATTTAAACACTAATATATCTGAATTAGACGAGGTAAAAGGTGTGTCATCTGGAATCACTCAAAGTGTTAAAGAGGCTGTTGGTGAAACTTATGCACCTAATGTTAATATTAAATCTGAGTTGCCATCAGAGATGGAAAAACTTTTGCAATCTCTAAAACTTTGGGTTGGTGACCCAGATGAAGAAGGTCACGAAGGTCGACTTTGGGAATTAAGTTTGGGTGGTGCAAACATGATTTATTTATCTTTAAAATTATTAGAATTTGAGAGAGTTAAAAGGCAGGATAAAATTGCAAACTTTATTCTGATTGAAGAACCTGAAGCTCATATTCACACCCATATTCAAAAAACTCTGTTTCAGAATTTAAAGCAACAAAACACTCAAATATTCATCTCCACCCATTCGACTCACATATCTTCTGTTAGCCAGATAAGTTCTATGAACATCTTAGGACGAGGAAAGCAAATTGCAGAAGTATATAATCCTTCAAACAAACTTACCAAAAAAGAAAAAACTCGATTAGAACGATACTTAGACGCTTCAAGAACAAATTTGCTATTTGCGAAAGGGGTAATACTTGTAGAAGGTGACGCTGAGCAAATATTGCTACCTGTTTTGGTTAAAAATGTTTTAGGTGTTTCATTAGATGAAATTGGTATTTCCCTGATCAATATTGGAAGTACTGGATTTACAAATGTTGCAAAACTTTTTCATTCAGATAGAGTGCGTAGAAATTGTAGCATTCTAACAGATAATGATATTTCTATAGTGCAATTGCCCGAAGATTCTTCTGAAGATTCAGAATATGAAAAAGGATGTAGGAATTCAGAGCTATCTGGAATTGACAGAAAAGAAAAGCTTGATGTGTTCTGCAAAAAGAATATATGGATAACACCATTTTATGCAAAACATACTTTTGAGGTTGATTTTCTGATTACTAATAATTCTCATGAAATACTTAATACAATAAAGAAAGAATATAAACAAAAAGCTAATATTAAAAGAATACAAAAATTAATAGAAAATGAAGATGTTGCTATTGCTGGAAAGGAGGTTTTAAGGTTAGCTGAAAAATTTGGGAAGGGGTGGTTTGCTATCATGGTTTCAGAGAATGTTAATAATATCACTGGAATCCCTGAATATATTTTAAACGCTATTGCATTTGCATGTCCAAATATCTCGAACGATACATTTCGGTCGATTGCTAGATATCGGCTAAGTTCATTAATCAAACATACTTTTGAAGGTGATGAAAATGATTATACCCAACTTTTAAAAGAGTTAAATGATTTTGAAACAAATTCTAAAGCACTTGAATTTTATAAAGAAAAGATGCTGGAAGATGTGTTGTCAAAACTAATTAAGTTATTATAATGCTTAAAGGACTTAATGAGCAACAAATAGACGCAGTTACTGAAAACGGAAATGTTTTACTTACAGCATGTCCTGGTAGTGGAAAAACTCGTGCATTAATTTATAAAATTGCCTATGAATTAGAACGTCTTAATAATTCTAAGAAATCAATTGTGGCAGTGACATTTACTAATAGAGCAGCGGATGAGATAAAAAAAAGAATTAGATATCATAATACAAATGATTCAAGCCTGTGGGCAGGGACAATCCATTCATTTTGCTTAGAATGGATTCTACGTCCTTATATGTGCTACCTTGATGAGCTTAAAAATGGTTTCTCTATTTCTGATGAATATAATTCTGAATCTTTAATTAACGATTTAAAAAAAGAATATGGATTAAAATACTGGGAGCCTATCTGTACAAGATATTTAGTTTCTGGTGAAAAAGAAGAAGTTCTGCATAGAGAATTAGTTGATGATTATCATGAATACCTAAACAATGAGAAACTAATAGATTTCGACCAGATACTACATTATGCACATAGGATTATATCTGAATTTCCAAAAATTGCAGAAACACTCAAAAATATGTTTCATTTGATTTGTGTGGATGAATATCAGGATACTCAAGAATTACAATATGCAGTTTTAGCAGAGATAATAAAAGCAACATATGGGAATTGTAAAATGTTTATGGTTGGTGATGCTGACCAAGCAATTTATGGTTCTTTAGGAGGTGTTGCAAAGTCTATTGTAGAAATCCAAGCTCAGTTTGGGAATGTCGATTTTATCGGGAAAGAATTGTCCGGTAATTATCGAAGTAATCAACAAATAATTGACTATTATCGTAATTTTCAAACCACTGAAATTGAAATTGAAGCATTAGGTGAAAATGCCAGTGAATCAGGGATAATTACTTATTCCAAAGCGATTCACAAAGATAATATTCATGACTATATTGCTCAAATCATTGAAGATAAAATCACCTCAGGAATTCCCGAAAATGAAATATGTGTTATAGCTCCAACATGGTATCTTGTTATTCCTATGGGAAGAAAGTTAAAAACCTTATTACAAGAAGTGAATTTTGACGCAGTTGGACTTTCACCACTTTTGAAGAACAAAGAAAATTTATGGTTTAAAATAGCTCGTTTATTCCTTGTTGAACCTTCACCAAAGTCTTTTTTTACTAGAAGAAGATGGGCAACAGAATTAATTAACGAACTAAAAGACCTTGGAATAATAATTTTCGAAGAAAGTGAGTATAAATCAAAAAAACTTTTAAAGCTTATTAATTCTGTAGTTTCAGAGGAAGATGATGGTTTAGCTCATTTAGAGGAGTGTTTCTTAAAATTGTTTGAAGAATTAAACATAGATAAAAATAGAAATGATTTCTTAAAACTGCATTGGGAAACATTTTTTGAAGGAGCTAAAAATAGATTAGAAAATCCGGATTTTAATTTTGCAAAAGATATTGAAAGTTTTAGAAAAATGTTTAAGCATGAATCAGGTGTTGTTGTGAATACTTGTCATGGAATTAAAGGCGAAGAATTTGATACCGTAATTGCTTTTGGTTTATTACATGGCAAACTACCAAATTGGAATGAAAACACGGAGAATGCAGCTAACAAACTACTTTACGTCATTTGTTCAAGAGCTAAAAGGGAACTGCACTTAATTTCAGAAACTGGATGGACTACAAATTCTGGGAATCCATATTACCCAACAACTCAATTAAACAATGTTGATTATGATTACAATTTGTAATGCTTGTGAAAGTCAAGCACATTGGCAGGTCGTACAGGCGACAAAGGCTATACTCAATAAGGGTTTTAGGGTAAAATTAAACAGAAATGCAAGAAATAAAAATTAGTAATAAATTGAAACAAAAAAGCTATGAAATCCCTTACTGGAGCATAGCCCAATCGTTGTGTGCTGGTGGCGGGTCATGGTCGGCTTGATGATGTATTAAAGTGCTTTTGGAGAGCATCTTTTAAATTTTTTGTATTTTAAAAATTTAAAACTTAAACGGAAAAAGCACTTTAATGCATCATCTAAAACAACAAATTACTTTTACAAATAGTTTGTCGTCTGCTTTTTTCTTTTTAAACTAAAAATTATAATAAGGATAAAATGACAGAAATATTTGAAAAAACAAGTATCAATACCATGGCATTACCGAACCGCCTTGTGCGCTCTGCAACCTGGGAAGGCATGTGTGATCCTGATGGTAGACCAGGTTCCAGATTGATTGAATATTATAATACTTTAGCTAAAGGCGGAATAGGTCTGATTATTTCAGGCTATACCTTTATCTGCCCTGAGGGCAAACAGCTTCCGGGGCAAATGGGTATTCATACAGATGATTTTGCTGATACTTTCAATAAAATGACAGATATTGTTCATAATGCCGGTGGTAAAATTGCTATTCAGCTTGTACATGCAGGCGGACAGGCTAATCAAAAAATGTCTGGTCATCCTCCCCTGGCACCCTCTGCTGTAAAAGTTGCTCAATTTCCTGTGATTCCGACCATGCTCTCGCAAACTGACATTAAAGACATTGTTAAAGCGTTTTCACAGGCTTCTTTACGCGCAAAAAGCTATGGCTTTGACGGAATCCAGATTCATTGCGCCCACGGCTATCTGATTAACCAGTTTCTATCTCCTCTGACAAATCAAAGGGCTGATGAATATGGCGGTTCCATTGAAAACCGTTCCAGATTTCTATTTAAAGTCTATGAAGAAATCAGGTCAGTTGTGGGAGAATCCTTTCCTCTGTTTATCAAACTGAATGCTGCTGATTATGTAGATGGCGGTCTTGAGATAGAAGATGCTGTGTGGGTGTCAAAAAAACTATCCCAAAAAGGAATTGATGCCATTGAAGTATCTTCAGGCACTGGAGCATCAGGAGCTTTAACTCCTATAAGAACCAAGATTATAAGCCCTGACAAGGAAGCATACAACCTTGAACATGCCCTTGCAATAAAGGATGAAGTATCCTGCCCTGTAATGGCAGTCGGTGGATTCAGATCTTCAGAAATAATTGAAAAAGCGATAAAGGAAAAAGGTATTGATTTTATCTCATTGAGTCGTCCGCTGATTCGGGAACCTGATCTGCCTGACCGTTGGAAACAAGGTGATAACAGGCCTGCTGCATGCATTTCCTGCAATAAATGTTTTAAGCCGGGTCTTTTTAAAGGAGGAATTTATTGTGTGCCTAAAAGGGCTGAAGCTAATAACCATTAAAACAATTTCTTTATTCCCAACAATACTTGAATATTTTATTGCCTTAAACAATAGAATGGTTATATTCTAAGCTTCAGATTTTGCTAAATGTAACAATAGTAAGGTATTAAAATAAAGGTGCTTTGATAAATGGAAACCCCTGAACAGGAAAATAACAACTACACGGAAATTATTTTATCTGAAGAGAAGACTGTAAGGCTCATTGGTACAGCCCACGTTTCTAAAGAAAGCGCTGATTATGTACAAAGAGTGATTTTTGAAGAAAAGCCTGACACTGTTTGTGTTGAACTTTGCAACACAAGGCTTGATT
>JAIOSM010000234.1 GCA_021107575.1 Desulfobacteraceae bacterium
CTGAAAAAAACAATTTTTTTGTATTCAATAATGCTCGGACAGAGCGTTTAAATGTAATTTATAAACGGAACAATGGAAAAATGGGTTTAATACAGCCCATATAGAATTATAGCATAGACTTAAGGATATGTAATTAATGAAAATTTTAGATTTTCTTTCCACCGAAAGAATCCTCCCAAATATGCAATCAAGGGATAAAAAAGGGGTTATTGACGAGCTTGCCCAGGCTGTTGCCGCCACAACTACTGCGGAAAATGCTGAGATAGCCAAAGTTCTGCTTGAACGTGAACAACTCGGCAGCACAGGTATCGGTGATGGGATTGCAATCCCCCATGGCAGGTTAAGTTCAATTGATTCAATCATTATGGGTTTTGGGTCAAGTGAGCAAGGAATTGAATATGACGCTATTGATGACAAACCCGTAACTATTTTTTTTCTTTTATTAACTCCTGAAAATTCAACAGGAGGGCATCTCAAAGTCCTGGCACAAATTTCAAAACTTCTGAAAAATAAACAATTCAAAATAAACTTGAATAATGCAAAATCAAAACAAGAAGTTATAGAAATAATCCAGGATGCTGATGAAGATTTTTAAATGAAAAATCAAAAAGTTTTTATCATAACCGGGCTTTCCGGTTCCGGTAAAAGTACAGCCATAAGTGCATTTGAAGATGCAGGTTTCTACTGTGTGGACAATATGCCAATGGAACTTGTCTCCAGATTCTTTGATCTGCCATTAAAGGAAGATCCGGAGATTAAGGGCTTTGTTTTTGTAATGGATGTACGCGCCAGGAATTTTTTGCCTAAATATTCTTCCGGGATAAGCCTTTTGGAAGAAAAAGGACTATTCCCCAAGACTATATTCCTCAAAGCAGATGAAGACACCCTTATCAATCGCTTCAGCCAGACACGGCGGCATCATCCCATGAGTCACCATAAAAGCCTTATGGAGAGTATTAGAGCTGAAAAAATAATGATGCTCTCTCTGGAAAAAAATTCAGATATATTGATTGATACTACAGATTTTAATGTGCACAAGCTGAAATCAGTAATTCTTGATATTGTCCATACCGGGATTTTGAATAAAAACTTGATGAAAATTAATATTATTTCTTTTGGATACAAATATGGTATACCTCATGATGCTGATATACTGATCGATATGCGATTTCTGCCAAATCCATTCTTTGTGCCTGACTTAAAAGATCAGGATGGAGAATCAAAGGATGTAAAGAACTTTGTTTTATCTTTTGATGAGACAAAAATATTTCTTAAAAAATATTTAGACATCATTGATTTTCTATTACCCCTTTACAGAAAAGAAAATAAAGCTTATTTAACAATCGGCGTTGGATGTACCGGAGGAAGGCACAGAAGTGTTGTTATTGCAAGAGAGATGTTTGAACATATTAATTCAAAAAAACTCAAACCAGGTATAATACACAGAGATATAGACAGGGATGTAAAACCAATATGATAGGAATCCTAACAGTTACCCATGGCAACTTTGGTCAAATACTTGCTGAAACAGTTGAATTTATCTTAGATAAAAAGATTGATAATGTCTTATCAGTTTCAGTGATAGCCGACGAAGACCCTGAAACTCTAAGAAAAAAAATTAAGCAGGGAATTAATAAGGTTAAATCTGACAATGGAGTAATTATTTTTACTGACATGTTTGGAGGGACACCATCCAACCTCAGTTATTCTTTTCTTGAAGAGGGTTCGATTGAAGTTATTTCCGGACTTAATCTACCTTTACTGCTAAAGGCAGCTACCATGAGAGAGAAACCCGAGCCTGAACCATTAGGACAAATGGCTTTGAGCCTTATTGAACACGGCAAAAAAAGTATCTCTCTTGCCAGCGGAATACTAAACGGAAAAAAAAGAGAATAAGCTGAACTAATTATAATATAGGAGAAAAAAATGAGCATTAAACTTGGGATAAATGGCTTTGGAAGAATCGGAAGACTTGTTTTCAGGGCATCTCTTAGCAACCCTGATATTGAGATTGTTGCAATAAATGATCTTACAGATACTAAAACAATTGCTCATCTTCTAAAATATGATTCAGTGCATGGGCAACTCAATCTGCCTGTTGAAAGCTCTGAGGAAAGTATCATCGTTGATGGACAGAATATCAACGTATCAGCTAAGAGAGACCCGGGAGATATCCCATGGAAAGATGCCGGTGTTGATATTGTTGCAGAATGTACAGGTCTTTTTCGAAATCAGGAGAGTGCATCAAAGCATTTAAAGGCCGGAGCAAAAAAGGTTATTATTTCAGCACCGGCAAGTGATCCTGATATTACAATTGTTTTAGGTGTAAATGAAAAAGAATATGACCCTGCTTTGCATCATATTATTTCCAATGCTTCATGTACTACCAACTGCCTTGCACCTGTTGCAAAAGTACTTAACGATAACTTTGAAATTATAAGTGGTATGATAACTACTGTTCATGCTTATACAGGAGATCAGAGAATACTTGATTTTCCCCACAAAGACTTAAGACGAGCCAGGGCAGCAGCTGTCTCTATGATCCCAACAACCACAGGTGCGGCAAAAGCAGTTGGTCTTGTTCTTCCTGAACTTAAAGGGAAGCTCAATGGTCTTTCTGTACGGGTGCCAACTCCTAATGTATCTTTAGTTGATCTTGTTGCTGTTGTTAAAAAAGATAATTTATCAAAAGAAGATATAAATAATGCTCTTAAAACTGCATCAGAAGGTGAACTTTCAGGGATATTAGGTTTTTCTGACTTACCTCTTGTATCAATTGACTTTAACGGCAGCCCTCTTTCATCCATTGTTGACGCGGCCTGTACTGATATTATAGGCAACCTGGTTAAAATTTATTCGTGGTATGATAATGAGGCTGGATACTCTGCAAGAATGATTGACCTTGCAGCAATAGTTGGCAAATCACTGTAAGGATATTAAATGAATAGAACTCCTTTAATTGCAGGCAATTGGAAAATGTATAAAACAGGTTCAGAAGCTGTTGAAACTGCTGAAAAACTGGCAAAGCTTTCAACAGGCATTATTTCAACTGATATAATGATAGCTCCGACCTATCTATCTTTGCCTTTGGTTACACAAAAGCTTCTGGGCACCAACGTAAAAGTTGGAGCACAAAATCTATATTTTGAAAAAGAAGGTGCATACACAGGTGAAGTCTCAGCTGAAATGATAAAAGACACCGGGGCTGAGTATGTCATAATCGGGCATTCTGAAAGAAGGCAGTTTTTTGGAGAAACAGACAAGTCTGTCTGCAAAAAAATCAAAGCGGCAACTGAAGCAAGCCTTATACCTGTACTGTGTATTGGTGAGAGTGAAAAAGAACGAGATGGAAAAAACACCTTTTCAATACTTGACAAACAGGTAAAAAATGGGTTAAAAGACTTTGTTTCTGATGACCTTAAAACATTGGTTCTGGCTTATGAACCTATATGGGCAATTGGAACAGGCAAAACAGCAAGTGCTGATCAGGTTGAAGAAGTCCATAAATATTTACGTTCTTTAATTGGTCAACTGTTTTCAGCTGATTTTGCTAAAAATATCAGGATATTATATGGCGGTTCAGTGAAACCGGAGAATGTTAAAAAACTGATGGCCATAGAAGATGTTGATGGTGCGCTGGTTGGCGGTGCAAGTCTTGACCCTGATAAATTTATAAAAATAATAGGTTTTGACAATTAAAAATAACCTTATACAGGTAAAAAATAATCTATGACAGGAATAATTTTAACACTTCATGTAGTTGTTTGTGTGCTTTTAGTACTGATAGTCCTTATTCAAGGTGGAAAAGGAGCTGGTATGGGATCATCATTTGGCGGAGGCGGAGGTCAGGCTCTTTTTGGTCCAACAGGACCTGCAACAATACTCACAAAGATCACAACAGGGGTTGCAGTTGTTTTCATGCTTACATCTTTAACTCTTGCATATATGTCAGTACACAAAGAAACAACTTCGGTAATGGTTGATACTCAAACCAGTGTTGAGCAAAAAGCAGACAATAACAAAACTACTGAATAAAAATAGTTTTTTGCCGAAGTGGTGGAACTGGTAGACACGCACGCTTGAGGGGCGTGTGGGGCAACCCGTGGGAGTTCAAATCTCCCCTTCGGCACCATAAACTTATAAAAGCCGCGTCACAATATAATTTGTGCGCGGCTTTATATATTTTGGCCTTCCAAAAAAAATTTAAAATTCTAATTTAATACTCAATATTATCTATCCCAATAAAACAAAATCATTTATGAATGTTCCGCCTGTGCTGCCATCTTTGTCACCATCAAGGCTTGCTCCAGTTGCATCCCTTACTGAATCAAAGATGAACAGTTTGAAAAATCCGTTTTGGTCAAAGTCCAAAAGATCATGGACAACTTTTGTTGATGTCCAGATAAGTGTCTGGTTATCAACCCATATAATGGTACCATTAGCATTTGTATCTTTTTCTGTTTCTACTTTGAAATTTGACCCTGGAACCAAAGATGACTTCTTAACAGGCTTATTAAATACTACTTTTATCTTAATTCTTCCTGCAACCACTTGAAAATGCTGAGACATGTTTGGAGCAACGACCTGCAATGGTCTTTCGTAAGGTTTGCCCTTGATTTTGACTCTTTTGCATGTTGTATTGTTTCTTTCATTGGATTCTTGAACTTTTTTTGCTGAATCTACGAATCCACCGACACAATATGATCCGGTTGGTGTATCGGAAGGAATAGTAAGCACATTAGACAAATCAAAAGATATTGACTGACCGGGTTTAAGGTCTGGCGTATTGCTGTCGTACTTATTGATACAATAAGATCAGGCAAGCCTTTTTTCTTCGCTAAAAGGGGTTTTGAACTGACAGATATTTTTTTCTGTGTCATGGTTGCTGTGCCTGCCCATGATGCCAAAGCTGAAAAAAATAAAAAACACAGTGCCAATAAAATAGTTGTTAATTTCATCTGGCTTTTCATTGTGTCCGCCTTTATGATTTTAATTAAATTTCATTATCCAGTCTTTTTAATAAATAGTTGTTCTGGATATCTGTTTTTAAACACTCTTGGTAATAAGTAACTTGAATATGGGGAAAGGTTCAAAAAACAATTTACATCTAATAAAGTTGTATTATCTTGAAATCCTGGTAAATATTATTTGAATTATTACTGAATAATTATTAAACTATAGTTTCAATAATTATTTAATAGAATTGTTATTATGGATGAAAATAAAAAAATTAAATGTCATAACTGTGTACACTTTTTCATTACCTGGGAATCTGATCACCCTTATGGATGCAATGCCATGAACTTTAAAGGCAAACAGATACCATCTGCTATTGTATTGAGAACATCAGGTAAAAGATGTATGTTATACAAAGAAAAAAATAAAAATACCTTTGGCAAATCTTTTAATAAATCTTGCGATGAATCTTGAAGTCTAACAAAACATACTTATATTATTCAATCATGAATGAAAATAATGGAAATAATATCCCGGACCCAAAGAAAATTGAGAAAGAGTTAGGTGAATTTTTAAATAAAAAATTCGGAGGGAGCGTTAGAATTGTCTCCCCTCCCCTACCTGAAACGAATAAAGATGACAGTGGTGATGCCACTGAACAAAAAAACAAAAAAAAATTTATAGATTTTGATATTAAGCCTCAAGAGCTCATCTCCTATCTTGATCAGTATATTGTAAAACAAGACAAAGCTAAATCTATTCTTTCAACAAAAATCTGTACTCATTTTAACAGAATTAAATACGCTGAAAATAATAAAGAATTTTATATACAAATCACAGGTAATATTAAGTCCAATATACTCATGCTCGGACCTACCGGTATTGGGAAAACATATATTATTAAATTGATTGCAAAAAAAATCGGTGTTCCATTTGTAAAAGCTGATGCTACAAAATTTTCAGAAACAGGATATGTCGGTGGAGATGTTGAAGATCTTGTACGTGATCTTGTAAAAGAAGCTGATAATGATATTGAACTTGCTCAATGCGGGATTATCTATATTGATGAAATTGATAAAATTGCTTCAAGCGGCAATGTCATTGGCTCACAAGTGTCCAGGACTGGTGTTCAAAGAGCACTTCTCAAACCCATGGAAGAAACAGATGTTGACCTTAAAGTCCCCCATGATCCTGTATCAATGATGCAGGAAATTGAACGATTCCAGCGAACCGGAAAACGTGACAAAAAAACTGTTAATACCGCTAATATCCTCTTTATTGTCAGCGGAGCCTTTTCTGAACTAACAGATGTGATCAAGGAAAGAATCTCTAAAAACCCCATTGGATTCGGAGCAGATCTTATTAAAGATAAAAAAGATTCCGAACTCTTTAAAAAAGTAAAAGCTGAAGATCTTGTAAAGTTTGGTTTTGAATCTGAATTTATTGGTCGGCTTCCCATAAGATGCATCCTTGATACACTTTCGGAAGATGACCTGTTTTCCATTCTCAAAATGCCTAACAATCCTGTTATATTAGGAAAAAGGCTGGATTTTGCATCCTATGGTATCAGTCTGGTTTTTGATGATAAAGCATTAAAAATATTTGCAAAAAGAGCTCATCTTGAGAATACAGGAGCAAGAGGACTTGTCAGCGTAATAGAAGAAGCTCTTTTAAGATTCGAAGAAAACCTTCCATCCACTAACATTCAGCAACTTGCAATAACTGATAAGGTATTGAACAATCCAAAAAAATCCTTAAAAGCAGTGCTTTCACAACAGTCTGATGATAATAATAAGAATAATACAGCTGCATTAAACAAAACATTCATTAATGCAAAATTATCCTATGAAAATTATATCACTGAATACATAATTGATAACTGGAAAAATTTATCATTAAAGCATGGTTTGACCCTTTCTAAATACCGGTCAGAACTTGTTGCAAAATATTTTTCAAATAATGTATGTGAAATAGGTGATGCTGTAGACAAAGTAAAATCTTTCCATGAACAAGTAAGACAGATTGAAGTTGATATGTTTAACAGCTTTAATTTAAATATTATTTTTGAAGAAGATGCAGTTGATTTTCTCATAGAACAATTCATCAACTTTGAGGCAAACAGCGAAGAAGTCATTGCCCAGATTTATGAAAAATTTTATGATGGATTAAACCTTATCAGGGAGAAAACTGGAAAAAGAAGGTTCTTCCTGACTGAAGATGCCTTAAATAACCATGAACCATTTCTTGATAACCTTATAAAAAAAGAGATACCCTAAAAATCATGATTGGAATTTCAAAACTTTATTGCGATACAGTTGAGCCATCTGATACTCTGAGATACTCAAGACTATCTAACCAGCTACCATCACATCTTTTACAATTTTCAAAAGATAAAAAACCTGTAGTTGTCTGGAATATGACAAGAAGGTGCAACTTAAAATGTGTCCACTGTTATGCACAATCTGAAGACAAAGACTATAATAACGAGCTTTCCCATGAGGAATCATTGAAAATGATAGATGACCTGGCTGAATTTGGTGTGCCGGTTCTTCTGTTTTCTGGCGGAGAGCCCTTGATCCATCCCCGGCTTGTCGAATATGCTGAATATGCTGTGAAAAAAGGTATGAGAGCTGTTATCTCAACTAATGGTACATTAATTACAAAAGAGAAAGCTGAAATCCTAAAAAAAATTGGGCTCTCCTACGTTGGAATCAGTATTGATGGACTTGAAGATACCCACAATAAGTTTCGAGGTGTGAACAATGCATATAAAAAGGCTATGGAAGCTGTAAAGCACTGCCAGGCCGCTGGAATCAAAGTCGGACTAAGGTTCACCATCAATAAACGAAATGTTGATGATATCCCGGGTATGTTTGATATTTTAGACAAGATGAATATCCCTAGAGCCTGTTTCTATCATCTTGTTTATTCAGGCAGAGGTTC
>JAIOSM010000393.1 GCA_021107575.1 Desulfobacteraceae bacterium
ATTAATGTTAATTACAGGAGATTGAAATGAGTAATGTATATGATAAAATAGCAAGCAGAGATTCCAATGAAAAAGAGTTTTTGCAAGCTGTAGGTGAAGTTGTTGATTCTGTTAAAGGTGTTATGGATAAGAACCCTCAATACAGAGATGCAAAGATTCTGGAAAGAATTGCAGAGCCTGAAAGAGTTATCATGTTCAGGGTACCATGGATGGATGATAAAGGTGAAGTCCATGTTAATCGAGGTTTCAGAATTGAAATGAACAGTGCCATTGGACCATATAAAGGTGGTCTTCGTTTCCATCCTTCGGTAAATCTTTCAATCCTTAAATTTCTTGCTTTTGAACAGGTTTTCAAAAATGCTTTGACAACACTTCCCATTGGTGGAGGAAAAGGCGGTTCTGATTTTGATCCAAAAGGAAAATCAGATGCAGAGGTAATGAGATTTTGTCAAGCTTTTATGGCTGAGCTCCAGAGACATATCGGTCACAACACAGATGTTCCGGCAGGCGATATCGGTGTCGGAGCCCGGGAAATAGGATTCCTTTTTGGAATGTATAAAAAAATAAGAAATGAATTTGTAGGAATCCTTACAGGAAAAAGCCTCAACTGGGGCGGAAGTCTGATCAGACCTGAGGCAACCGGATATGGTTCGGTTTATTTTGCATCTGAAATGCTTGCAACAAGAGGTGAAGATCTTAAAGGTAAAACCTGTATCGTATCAGGTTCAGGTAATGTCGCTCAGTATACAACAGAAAAAATTCTTGAACTTGGTGGTAAAGTTGTTACTCTATCGGATTCTGCAGGATATATTTATGATGAGGCAGGAATTACCACTGAAAAACTTCAGTATCTTATGCAGCTTAAAAATATCAGGCGTGGAAGAATCAGTGAGTATGCTGATAAATATTCTGAAGCCGTTTATACGCCTGTTGATACTGCACTTGATCACAATCCTCTATGGAATCATAAGGCAGAGTGTGCTTTTCCATCAGCAACCCAGAATGAGTTAAATGCTAAAGATGCACAAAATTTTCTTAATAATGGTGGTTCTCTTGTTAGTGAAGGTGCTAATATGCCTACAACTCCTGATGGAGTGGACTTGTTTCTTGATAATAAAATTCTTTATGGTCCTGGTAAAGCTGCTAATGCAGGTGGTGTGGCGGTCTCTGGTCTTGAAATGTCCCAGAACAGCATGAGACTAAAATGGACCCGGGAAGAAGTTGATGCAAAACTTAAGACTATCATGAAAAGTATCCATACAGCATGTATTGATTCTGCAGAAGAATATGGATCTAAAGGAAATTATGTCGCTGGAGCAAATATTGCAGGATTTGTAAAAATTGCTGATTCCATGTTGGATCATGGGCTTGTATAGTACCAATGTAACAAAGCAGGCATAATCAATTATATATAGCTTAAAGAAAAGGCCGCATGAATTTGCGGCCTTTTTGTATTTTCACGGTATTCTTAAACAGGTATGCTTAAATTAATTGCTCCCGACTAATGGGACAGTTAACCCGCCATCCATTAAAAACAGTATGCTTGTATCTTTACCTTTTTGTTCAATTGCTTTGTCAAGGGCTTTTTGAACTGATTCAAAAGGCGTAATAAAAAGATCAGGAAGTAAAGCATGGTCAATATCTGTTACTGCCCACATTTGTGCCCATGTGTCTATTTCTGCTATTTTCCCGGCTTTATGATATCCAAGTACATAAGTTTCTCTAATCCTTTCTATTGTTTCTTCTGCTGTTTTACAACTCCTTAAAAGATCAGCAAATATCTCGGGGCCGATACCATCTCTGCATTGTGCAACGAGAATTATAATTCCATCATTTTTTAATGCAAGCTTTGCATTTTCAAGTCCTTTTTGTGCCTGATAAAGATCAATGTCCTGGGGAAATTTTACAACTGATACAACAATATCAGTTTTTTCTTTTAAAGGTGCTGCAAAGACTTCATTTGCTCTGTGAGTTGCCTGAATAAATGAATCATGAATATGACCCGCAGTTGTTGCATAAATTTTATGATCTTTATTAAGTACAGTCATGATTGAAAAAATTTCCTGCTTGACTGTCTTAATGGCATCTATCATATCTTCGTGAATAGGATTTCCTTCAAGGGCAAGCGCCTTTGCCGCCGGATTAAGAACAAGTTTATGGTTCTGCTCAATTGTATCAAACCCTGCAATACCAGGTAAAATTGATTTTCTCCCTCCGGTGTAGCCTGCAAAGTAATGAGGTTCCACTGAACTTATTATCATTATCTTATGGGCACTGGCACAAGCCTTATGGATATACATTTGTGTTCCATTGGAGGAATCGCCAAGATAAACCATTTCATCTGGTTTTCTTGCATCATGTACTATTATTTTTTCTTTAACTTTTTCATAGTAAGAGCCGAATATCTGTACAAATTCCTCTTCTGTGGGACCTCGGTGAGCACCTGTTGCTATGATGAATTTAAAGTTAACTTTACTTATTTCATCATAGATGCTGTCCAGAACTTTTTCGGTTGGTGTTGGTCTGGTTGCATCATTGACTATTATCAGAACATCTTTTGCATCCTTTAAAAACTCTTTAAGGCTCTTACTGTTTATTGGATTAGAAATTGCAGCATCTATTGTCTCTTTTGTGTCCTTAATTTCAACATCATTTGCTTCAAGAAAGCTAATATTGATTTCATCGCTTATTTCTACACTCTGTTTTCCGTCTTTATCATAAGGTATATCTATTTTCATATTATTTATTTCCTGAGATTTTTTCCATAAATGTATCTATTTCCATTTGAAATCCTGATTTGTCACCATGTTCAATCTGAACAAGGTGTATTGTTTCAGGATCCATATTAATACTTTGTAAAAGATTTTTCACATATTGCACATTGGATTTTGCTTTTTCATTACCATTGTGCTCACAATCTCCATCAGGACAGCATGCAACCAATACTCCGGAGGCGTTATTTAAAAAAGCCTCTATCAATGTCTCTTTTTCAAGTCTGTTCCCACACATATTTACAATGATTTTATAAGTTTTGTTATCTGCTGCTACTTGTATAGAAGATTGAAGGTCTGGAAAGTATGACCAGTTGCAGGCAAAGACAATAGCTTTTGATTTTTTGCTTTTCTGTAAATACTCCATTGTTTCATGCTGGAGGGCTTGTTTAGATGTACCAAAATCTAAGCCATTGAGTGCAGCACCTGTGGGGCAGACTTCAACACATCTGCCACATGCCTGGCATATTACAGGATCTGTTATAATTTTGTTGTCAACAAGTAATCTTGCCTCATGGGGGCATTCTCTCACACAGGCAAGGCAGAGAACACAATCAGGTCTAGTGAGTGTGGTTGTGCCGGTAATATTAAACCCTGCTTCAATAAGGTCTTTTCTAGCATCAATAAATATGTCGGTAAGTGAAACTCCTGAAGAACATGCTGTTTCACATCTTTTACAGAAAAAGCATGAAAATAGCTTTTCAGCAATATAATCTGAAGGTTCAAGACTCCCTGAAACAAGTCCATGTGCCATTATTATTTTTGCTCTTGGTGTATCAGATTCCCATCTTGTATATTTGGATATTGGGCAGTGCTCAAAACAATAACCGCATCTTATGCAGCTTGCCAGGGTCTTTTCCCATTTTTTTAGATTCTTACACTCTATTGTTTTTGTTTTCATTGCTTGTCCTTTGTTGGCTTGTCTTTTATCAGCTTATACTGCATCAGCTATTAACAGAATATCTCAGATCAGTTGCTGTTACCCAGTCTTCCGGGGCCTGCATCATTTTCCCCGGATTTAAAATATTATTGGGGTCAAGGGCTTTTTTAATTGCCTTTAATGTATCTAAAGAATTTGCTTTTTCAATTTTAAACGATTCAGCTTTAGAAAGTCCAATGCCGTGTTCTGCACTTGTTGTTCCATTAACTGACCGGACATATTCATAGATTTCAGTAATTGCTTTTTTTGCCGAGGCCCATTGATCTTTTCTGTTTGTATCCATTAAAATCTTAGTATGCATACATCCTGATCCGCAATGACCATATGCTGTCATAACAATATTATTTTTTTTAGCAACTGCATGGATTTTTTCAGCCATATCAGCCATTTTGGAATAAGGTACAGCCATGTCATCAGCAAGGGAAGTGCTTGACAGTGCTTCATCATATTTTGAAAGCGCCGGGAATAATTTTTTTCTTCCCATGAATATTTTAGCTCTTTCGTCAGGGTCATAGCTTGCTTTAAGGTCTTTACCATTATGTTTTTTGCAAATTTTCTGCATTTTGTTGATTTCATAATCAACTGCTTCAACTACCATGCCGTCTGCTTCATATAAAAGAGCTGCATCAACTTCGGCTAATCCTAGATCCATTGTCTTATTAACAGCTTTAATGGCAATGCTGTCAACAAGTTCAAGCATGGAAGGATTTGCTCCCGATGCCATTATTTCTCCCACGGCCTCACCTGCATCTTTGATACTGTCAAAATTTGCAATTCCAAGACATCTGAATTCCGGGATGGGAACAAATTTTAAAGTTGCTTCAACAACAATGCCCAGAGTACCCTCTGAACCCACAATAAGTTTGTGCATCTGATAACCCGATGCTTCAACCCTGGTGTGGGCACCAAAATCAACAAGATCACCATTAGCCATTACAACTTTCATCCCAAGAACCGCATCTCTTGTGGCACCATATTTAACTGAACGTACCCCGCTTGCATTATTCCCTATTTCTCCGCCAATGGTTGCAATACGGCTAGAAGCAGGGGTCGGGGGGAAAAATACACCATGGGGTTTTAACGCCATATTAAGGTCGTCATCCACAACTCCCGGCTCAACACGGCAGTAGACATCAGGCATATTAATTTCAAGTATGCGGTTCATCAGTTTCATATCAAGGGTAATACCACCATGTATAGGAACTGTCTGCCCGCACATGCCCGAACCGCCGCCTCGGGGTATGATGGGAATTTTATTTTTATTTGCAAACTTGACTATTTTTTGAACATGCTCAGTGTTTTCAGGTCTTACAATGACCCAGGGCAGGGCATTGTGCACTGAAGAATCAGAACCGTAGATATAAAGATCTGCCGGATCTGATTTTACATTGTTCTCCCCAACAATACTTTTAAGCTTTTCTAAATCACTTTTTTTCATTCTGTTTTTCCTAAATTATAATAACCATTTCTTACCTTTATAAAAATTGAAACTTTACTCGTCAAGGAAAATCATAGAAAATTATTAATAAAAATTTTAAATAAAAGAATAAAGGCTTTTAAATAATTTGACTCAGCAAACAATGCAGAATATATTTAAGCTTGTTGCGGGTTAAATAGAAAAACAAAAAAGGAAGATTTGATGGATAATTTAATTTTTAAAAATAATATTACAAGAAGAAAATTATTAAAGTATTTTTTATATACAGGTGTGAGTGCTACAGGCATACCTGCATTATATGCCTGCGCAGTAAACCCGGTAACAGGTGAAAACAAGTTTATGATGGTTTCAAGGGAACAGGAGATCAGCATTGATCAAAGTCAGTCACCGCATCAGTTTTCAGCTGATTATGGAGTTTATCAAAAGACCAGACTCAATCAATACATAAATGGTGTTGGTAAAAAGCTTACAGCAAATGTGCACCGATCTGACATGCCTTATAGTTTCAGGTGTGTAAATGCGACATATATAAATGCATATGCTTTTCCCGGAGGCAGTATTGCTGTAACCAGAGGAATTTTGCTGGAACTTGATAATGAAGCAGAGCTTGCAGCTCTGCTTGGCCACGAGCTTGGTCATGTTAATGCAAGACATTCAGCACGGCAGATATCAAAAGGCAGCCTGACTTCTTTATTGGTTGG
>JAIOSM010000021.1 GCA_021107575.1 Desulfobacteraceae bacterium
ATAATCATGGTGTGCCATGGCTTGCCATTTGCAAAAGAGCCATGAAAAATATTGGTCTGGGCAGGAGTTCCGCCGGAACCTGCAATAATATTATCAGGAGCAGCTTTTGCCAACGCATTAAAAACCATTTCTGTCATAAAATGGCCAACTACCATTCTTGCTGCTACGGCTGCCGGAAATGTACAATTAACAATCGTCCCTTCAGGGGCTGTCATTGTTATGGGGCGAATAGCGCCCTCATTAATTGGAATCCCAGGATCAAAAGCTGATTTAATAGCCATAAACACATATGCATATGTAAAATTGTAAACCACATTCACACCCCAGTCTACCTGTTTTGATGTGCCGTCAAAATCAACATGGATATTGGAACCATCTACTTTAACTGTCAATTTTATGGGAATGTCCGGTTTATCTCCTGCACCTTCGATAATGCCTTCATGGGCATAGATCCCATCGGTAATTTTTTCAATGGCTTTGCGCATGCTAATTTCAGTCCGGTCGATAATTTCGTCGGCAAGATCATCAAGGGTATCAAGTCCTTCATCTTCCATCATCTCTATAATTTTTTGAGAACAAATATGATTTGCTGCTACCTGGGAACGGATATCCCCGTCAAACTCGGTTGCTGTCCTTACATTCCATCGAATCATATTAACAAGGCTCTCATTGAGCTTGCCTGCATCATAGAGTTTTGTTAAAGGTATATAAAGGCCTTCTGCATAAACATCACGGTTGTCAGAAGCAGTTCTTCCTCCAATATCAGTATGATGAAATACACATGCTGTAAATGCTACAGGTTTGCCCTTGAAAAATATAGGACTCCATACGCAGACATCATTTAAATGTCCAGCCAGAAGCCAGGGGTCATTAATAATAAATACATCGCCCTCATTATAATCTTCAAGGGGAATTGAATTTACAATCCTTTTCATACCAAGAGCCATGGCGCCTGCCTGGCCGGGTGTACATAAGGTTCCCTGTACAAGTTCCTGTCCACGACTGTCTGTAAACATGCATGTATAATCGTGGGCATCCCTTAAAAGACTTGAAAAAGCTGTTCTGATAACAGATGCATCAGATTCGTCTACTATGGAAACAAGCCGTTTCCATAGAATTTCCAGGGTAATCGGATCGAATTTGCTTTTATTGTTATTCATTATTTGCCCTCCCCAATTGTAATCCAAACAAATCCAAATTCATCGACCCGGGCTTTTGCATCCTCACCCATTACAATTGTAGATTCACGTTCCTCAATAATGGCAGGACCATCAAATTCAGCATTAGGAAATAGTTTAGACCGGTCATAGACTGTAAAAGGGATATAATCCTTTTTAATAACAGAAAAGGCCTTACGCTGCCCTTTAATACAAACTTGAAGGTCTCGATTTTTGGTTGATAGTTTTGAAATTGAAAAAGGCTTTTTAGGAAGACTAGCACGGACCTTGAAAGTTACAAACTCTACAGGTGATTCAACGCTGGTTCTTCCATAAAGCCGTTTATACTCTTCATCAAACATGGTACGAATTTCTTTCTTTGAAAACTTTGTAAAGTCTTTCATTTCAATGGAAAGATCAATCTCAGCACCCTGACCTACAAAGCGCATTAAAAGAGTTCTTTCAAAAATGATTTCATCACCGCTTTGGGCACCTTCCAGTATTTTGGCACTCTCTTGTTCAAGCTCATTAAAAAGCAGTTCAATTGTTTTAAAATCTGCTTCATCAAGTTGTTTCCTGTGGCTTCTTGAAAGATCAAATGCTACGGGTGCTGTAAAAAAACCAAGGGCTGATCCGACTCCTGCAAGAGGCGGTACCAGGATAGCACAGGCACCGATCTTTTTTGCAAGCCCGTAGGTATGAACCGGTCCTGCGCCACCAAAGGCTGACACAGTAACTATGTTTGGATTGCCGCCTTTTTCCGCAATATGAGTTTTAGCTGCAGAAGCCATTGTCTCATTGATAAGATCATGGATACCAAAAGCTGCTTCAACCATTGTTGTACCCAATGGTTTTGCAATTTTCTCTTCTATTGCTTTTTTGGACAGTTCTATATCAAGTTTCATAGTGCCGCCAAGGAAAAAATCAGGATCAAGATATCCTAAAACAAGATCTGCATCTGTTACTGTGGGGCTATCTCCGCCCTGTCTGTAACATGCAGGCCCAGGATCAGCACCGGCACTTTCAGGGCCAACCTGTAAAAGACCAAGAGTGCTGATTTTAGCAATACTTCCTCCGCCTGCGCCAATTTCCATCAAGTCCACAACCGGTACCTGGATGGGAAGACCACTGCCTTTTTGAAATCTTTGTACACGTCCAACCTCAAAAGTGGATACAAGCCCAGCATGACCATCCTGAATCAAACATGATTTGGCTGTTGTACCTCCCATATCAAAGCAGAACATATCCTTGATAGTAAACATCTGTCCATAATGCTGAGAAGCTATAACCGCTGCAGTTGGTCCTGATTCAATAATCCTGACAGGAAAATTTTTTGCTGTTTCAACTGAAG
>JAIOSM010000417.1 GCA_021107575.1 Desulfobacteraceae bacterium
ACGGATCTCTCTATAAATTTTTTCTCCACAATCCCCTGCTCCAATAATCAAAAGTGCTTTCCCGGGCACAGAACTCTTTTCAAATAATTTGATAAAAGAAACAAAAAATTCTTTAAAATTTGTATGCCCATGCAACCGCTCAAAACTAATTCTTGTGGTAACCCTTAAGCCTGAAATGAAAAGTAAAGTTAAACTTAAATCAATTAAAAAAACCGACCTGGGAACACCTACAAATTGTGTTCTATAAAAAACCCAACCACCTAATAATAAAGAAGACGCTATAGAAGCTTTTACAATATTAATAAGATCATTGAGACTTGTATATCTCCACATACCCCGATAGAGATCAAAGTATACAAAAACCGAAATTTTAATCAGAATCAAACTCGGAATCATCCATACAAATTTATCCCAAAAAAATATCGGAATTTGAAAATCAAACCGAACCTGATATGAGAGATAAAGAGACAGGGATATCAATACGATATCAGTTATCATAATGATAAATAAATTTCTTGAGAATCTAATTTTCATGGATCAATTACCTTGTACTTAACAAAGTCCCAACCTTTTTACGGATTATATATGACCAGATACAAAAGAGAAACGAATAACATATAATAAACAAAATTACAAAATAAATATTATGACGAACTATTAAAACGCTTGCACAAATTACTATCTGTATAAGGGCATAAATTAACGAAACTTTACCATGCGATACTTTTAACTCATTTGCAAGCAATTGGTATAAATGTTTTCTATGGGGATTAATCAATTTATCTTTAGCATTTATTCTAACAATTATAGTTGATAATTCATCAATATAAAATGGACACAGAAAAGAACATACAATAATAAAATCTGTTACTGATTGAGAAAAAAGCAAAACTATACAGGAGAATACAAACCCCAACAGGATACTACCGACATCGCCCATAAAAACTCTTGCTTCAGGGAAATTAAACGGTAAAAACCCAATACATGAGAACGTAATCACACCACATAACAATACATATTTGTCATCAAACCCGGAAATAAAACCATAATACCCGGCAAAAACAAATGCAACTATTGCTGTTAATCCTGAAATCCCGTTAATACCATCCATAAAGTTATAAAAGTTGGCAGTTCCAACCATAAAAATTGAAATCGGAAAAATCAAAATATATGATAATGGATCAACTTGCCTGGAATAAAACAAGCCAATAAGAAACACTAAGCTACATATGGACTGAACATATAGCCTTAGCTTTGGAGATATTTGATATTTATCACCAAAAAAACTTACGCTTGATAAAATAAGAGCTGGTACCCATAAAAAAAGGTCTATGAAAAAATATAGAGAGAAAAAAACAAATGCTATTAAGATTCCAATCCCGCCTCCTCTTGGAATAATCTCGGAATGTGAACTCCGCGCATTTGGGATATCTACTAAACCAAGTTTAGCACCATACTTATATATTACCCATGCTCCAATGGTACCAAAGAAAAAACTCAACAAAATAAATAAAAAATTGCATGACATAATCTATTATTATTTACCTAAAAATACTGATTTTAGAGAATACCTATGCTTAAAACCTGTGCCAAGCATTCTCTTATTATCAAAAACAAGGCTACATGCAAGTTTATCATAGCATGAGTGAAGCCATTGCCGTTTATTCCTGAATACTAATCCAGCTAACCGGGTTGCAGTCCAGACAAAAGCTAAAGACACATTAAGTACCATCCTGTTGGGCTGATAATCAGATTCTTTGAAAACAGTAATGATCTCCTTAAACTTATATGGTTCCTTATCACAAACATTAAAAATATTACAAAAAGCACTATCAGTTGCCTTATCTTTTTCCTGGTCCAATCTATACTCTATAAAATCTACAAGATTTTGCCGAAAAACTGCAGACATCTTCTGTTCACCTGATCCAAATTTTAAATACGCAATTTTTTTAGGAGCAAAGACTCTTCTGTCTAGATTCAAAGACCATTCAGAGTCATAAACAGGTGCAAGACGAAGGATATCAATTTTCTTTAGAAGGCCTGAATCATATAATTTAACAAGACGTTTTTCAGCATCAAGTTTACTTAAAGCATAATCACTTGAGGGTATACAAACATTATCTTCTGGTACAGAACCTTTTATATTATCTTCACCATATACTGATATGGAAGATAAAAATATAAAATGAGCATCAGGATTTGCTTTGATAGCAGCTTTAGCAAGGCTTTCAGTCGCATTGCTGTTTACACTGAAATACTGATCAAAATCAATAGAGCCAATTTTTTGATGGGCTATACCTGCACAGTGCACTATGATATCGGGTTTCTGAATGTTAATAAATTTAGAGGTGTTTTCATAATCAGTGATATCTGAGAAATCTAAAGTAACATTCTGAATCTCATCTGTAATATTATTATCAATACCAATAATACTATATATTTTTAAAAACTTTTCGCATAAAGCCCTTCCGATAAAGCCAGATACACCAGTGATAAGAACTTTTTTTCGATATTGATTCATTTTTCTCTTGTTTCTGCGACTTCCTTCATCCATGTCTCCAACTTATTAATAAGCATTTTCCCTTCAAAAAAAGTTTCAAAGTATTTCCTGCCGTCTTTCCCCATTCTCTTTCGGTTCTCTTCCGGCATGCTGTACATTTCCAAAACTGCCTTTGCCAGTTTGTTGGAATCATCAGGCGGACATACTAATCCTGATTTTGATTCTTCAACGACCTCTGCTCCTGCACCGTCTAAAGCGGCAATCACCGGTCGCCCACAAGCCAGGTATGATTGGAGTTTTGCAGGTATTGTTAAAGAAAAAATTGGATCTTTTTTTAATGTAACCAATAAAGCATCAGCAAATGAAAAAAACCGTGGCATTGTTTCAATGGGATGCTTTCCTAATAAATGGAATGTTTCTTCTAAACCTCGCTTTTTAATCTCATCTTCTACCCATGGCCGTATTCTACCATCCCCTAAAATTACCCAGTGGATTTTTTTATGCTCTTTTAACAAGCTTGCTGCATCAAGAATGGTTACAAAACCCTGCGCAGCCCCAATATTACCAGCGAACATTACCCTAAAGTCCGATGGCATTAATTCTCCTTCCGAAACATCTGCTTTTAGATTTAAAGGTTGATACAACTCCTCTGCACTGTTAGGAAAATAAAAAATACTTTCAGGTTTTGATGTATATTTTTCCACAGAAGAGCGAAAAGATTTTGACTGAATTAATATCCTGTCACATTGAGAATAGATAAAGCGCACCATCCAACCAACAATTTTCAATATTGTTTTAGATCTAATGACTCCAACCGCTGATAAAGTTTCCGGCCATAAATCCTGAACCCAAAACATGATCGGAACTCGCTTTATCTTTTTCATCACTATTGCAGAAATACCTATAGTTACAGGTGATGGTTCATACACAAATATCACATCGTATTTGTCATGGCAAAAAGCTGGTCCTAATATTCCTGCACTCAGTACAAAAGAAAGATAATTTATAATAAGTCTGAAAGCGCTTCCTCTACCCCTTGGGATAATAGGAACTCTTATAATGTTAACTCCATCATAATTTTCTCTATTTTTTTTAAAAAAACCATATCCCTTTAAAAAATTTCCCTCGGGGTAATTGGGCTGTCCGGTCAGAACCGTAACCTGATGACCTTTTTTTTTAAGAGATAAAGAAAGCTCATTTATCCTGAAATTTTCAGGCCAAAAATATTGGGATATTATTAAAATATGCATAACTGTTTATATTACTGGATCTCTAAATACTGCTTATACAGAATACTATTGTTCTGCATCCATTCATGTAATTCCTGAAGCATCGTTTTATAATCTTTGACCTTAAAATCAAAATCCACCCTGGTGTTACAAAGACTTTTATCAGATTTATAATCAGGAAACCTGTTAATTATAATATTGTTTTTATCCCATACTTCTTTAAATAAATCGAGGAGCTCATATTTAGATATCTTATTTTCAGAAGACAAATTATACAAACCACTGATATTCTGTTTTATACATTCATCAATTGCTTTTGCCAGCTCAAGGGTTGTAACTCCTGTCCAAAGCACATTTTCAAATCCGTTAATTTCATCATTCTGATTTAGGAACCAATGCAGCAATCCTGCCCCCTTTGTTTTCAATTCAGGGCCTATAATTGACGTTCGTATTGTAATATCTCTTTTAT
>JAIOSM010000373.1 GCA_021107575.1 Desulfobacteraceae bacterium
AGATACATGAGAATTGCCTTAATCTTTATCAAAACAGTCCTCTTTATCCTCTATTAAGAGTAATGGATTCTTCTGATTTTGCAAAAGAACTCAACTAAATGGCAAAGAAAACTGAGTGCCTGCATTATTATTAAAAAATGCATCCGGGAAATGTTTAAACAGCTCTGCTGATGCTTTAAACCCGGTACAATGTGAAACGCCAAGTCTTTGAATGCCAATTTTTTTTAAATCTTCAATGGTTCTTGAAATTCGTTCATCAGAACCTGCCATAAGATGCGTTCCACCGACCACACAAAAAACTCTTTCTTCCTGGGTAATCTCTTGCATACGGCGAATAATATTAATAACTCCACGATGGCTGCAACCTAAAATAATTACCAGCCCCAATTCAGTCTTAATCCCAAGAGATAAATCATCTGCAAAGACATCAGGCTTAAATCCTGAGCCTTCTTTGACAAAGAGGTTGGCGTCAATGCCCTCATAATCTGTAATCATAGGCACTTCACCGCTGGTTACAATATTATCTGTTAACCAGACCGGTTCTTTTGATAATTTAAACTGAGCTCCTGATCCTTCAAGATGTGCTCTGCTATGTTGCATGCCTATATATCTATCTCCATATTCCTTGCTACAGGAATATTTCAAAGTCCATATATCAGGATGTCCTAGCACATCAATTTTTTGTACTCTTCGTTTAAGTATGTCAGAAAGACCACCTGTATGATCAAAATGCCCATGACTTAAAACTATTTTGTCTATTGCTGAAAAATCAATGCCCATAATTTGAGCATTATGAATTACAGAAGATCCTGCTCCTGTGTCAAAAAGAATTTTAAATCCATCAACATCTACCAAAATACTCAATCCCCATTCAGCAATGCAATTAACAGTTGCTGTATTCTCACTTAAAGTTGTAATATTAATCATTATTTTCCCTGTTATTTACATGTTTATAAATAAATTAAGACTTTAGCCTTAAATACTTTATAAGAAAATTATTAAAAATGATTTCTAAAGTCAAGAAACAAATCTAAAATCCGAATATTTGCCTATAAAAATATTGACATAACCCATGCCTGAATCTGGTTATCTTTTTCTCCACCGCTTAAACATTTTTTAAACCCCAAAAAAATAATAAGCGAATGCTCCGGAAAAGACAACCAGACCCAGGCATTAGCCGCTGAAATAAATTCACAAGCCAGTTCGAAATCATCATTTTTTCAACAATATTATTGTCAGGCTCCTCTTTTTCTGATAAAAATTTTATATATTATACAATAATTATTTTTGTGTAATATACAGAAAAAAAACTGCTTAACTTATTGTTCTTAAAAATATTTGTTTTTAGATGTGTTTTTATACTTATGATATATTCAGAAAAAAGTGAATTTCTACAAACACCTCGTGGTCAATATGGGCGCTACATGTCCAGACTTCTCAAAGGGCGTTCATATTATACTTTTGACGTAGAGCCTAAATCAAAAAAAAGTATGAAACGACATGAAAAGATTACATTTCAACAAGATCTTTTAAAAAAAATTAGGAATGCAAAAAGAAGAGCATATAGAGCTCCAATTGTTGCTGAGCTTAATTTTGATGTAACCAGCAATACACCACCTTTCATTCATACTGTCGTAAAGAATTATCAAGACCTTTTCGAAAAACCGTTAGACAAATCCATTAAAAGGAAAGGGTTAATTTACCAAAATGATAAATCAATTTACGGGCTTTCAGTGCGATATAATCTAAAAAATGATAAACCGGCAATAAGAGCCTCCTTTAGGCCTTTCAGAGATTTTCTTCAGAATCTTGATTTGGCTAACGATATATTATCTGGTGATTCTGAAAATAGGTGGAATGAACAGCAGATTAAACACCAAAATAGTCATGATACACTTGGCGATCTTGGAAAGTTTATTAAGAAAAAAAATGAATTTACTGAGGTAGTTGGAGAAGAAGCCTACCAATCGCTTCTCTTATCACATAGGATGGCGGCACAAGAAGATTTGTTGAGTGGATTTAGCTTGGGACTCAGGGACCTATATCTTTTCTACATGCCTCTTATAATGATACAAAAATTTGGTAAAAATCATCTTCCCTCAAATAGGAATGATAGTTTAATCCCGGATCATATATCAAAAAGCATCGTAAACTCACCAATCAGAATTCAGTTACCAAATATCCCGACGAAAAAAAATGAAAAAACTCTTTTTAAAAAAAGAGTTCAATCATCCCTAAACGATTTCTATCAGAAGCATCCAATTTTTAGACCTCTTCATATACCAGTGCATCTCAATATTTTATACAAGCCACCCAAAACTTCAAAACATTTTTTTAAGGATTTGGACAATATTCTTCGAATGATTGTTCCGATTTTTAATGACATTTTTGAGCCACCATCTACATATGGATCTATTGTTAAGGTTGATCGGATTAAATATCCACGGCTTTATAACTCCCTTAAAAAATCAGAAGATGATGTGCCAAAATCTATACGAACGTCTATTTCCGGATATGACATTTTTCAAATGCCAAGATATCATGATGACAAAAGTGAAGGGTATTTAACAGCAAGTTTTTCATGCAGTATTTCAAATAATAGATCGGTAATGTCCAAATCGGATGATTTAATTGAAGAGTGGTATGAACGCTGTGAAATTTAAAACAAAGGAAAACTATCATGGAATCATTTTATACAAAAGAAGATGGGAAAATTTACTATTATAAATTCAGAGAAAAGAGTGGCCCAGATACTATTTTTGTCTCGAAGGTGGTTGAGTTTGAAAATCCATTTACAAAAGAAAAGAAAAGTCAGCGCGCAATTCGAAAAGTATTCGGTGAGGAAGAATCTTTCGAGGTAGTTAAGGTAAATGGAGAATTAATATTAAGGTGCTCCCCCTCTGGCCGAGATCAAGTCAAAGTTATTGTCTATGAGAATGACAACAGCAAAATGGGATTTGTAATACAAAAATTTAGGGGAGATACTGGTAATCCTTACAAAGAATCTTCTTTCTCTTTTTATGACTATGAATTCCAAGAACTTCTTGAATTTTTAACACTTGTAAGATTCATGGATCTTTCAACTTTGGATCGATTTAAATTAAGTTTTTCTGATTTAAAACAAAAAGTTCTTGTCAATCAAGATGAAAAAGATTTGGTACAAGCTTTTAAAAACTTCAAAGGTGAAAACCGTCTTAAGCTCTTGGAACAAATGCGTGATGGAAAGCTAACCAAAGAAGATTTGGATATCCTTTCTGGCAGGAAAAGGGGATTAGAAGTATTTTACGAAAAGCTTTATGTTGAAAAAGATTGGAATGAACCACAATGGCAGTCATTTTTCGAAAAAAATACCTGGATTTTTGGTTATGGTTTAGACTATCGGTTCTTAACAATTCTTCAGAGAGAAGCGGCTTTATCTGGCAGTGACCTTGACGGTAAAAATACAGTAGAAGGAGATTTCTTGCTTGGTAGTAAGGACTTTACAGTCTTGGTTGAACTTAAAAGACCTGACACCCCATTATTTGAAAGTTCAAAAAGTCGTTCTCGAAGCTGGAAGCTATCAAAACAGCTGCTTGATGCGGTTTCGCAGATACTTGCTCAAAAAGCATCATGGGAAATTGAAGCAACAAAAAGCTGTTATAATTCCGAAGGGGATTTGATCAAGCAGAAAACATGCGATCCAAAATGCATATTAATTATTGGAAATAAAGATCAGTTTGACAGAAATCAAAGAGAACAGGATATAAAATTTCGAACTTTTGAGCTATTTCGACGTGATTCTAGGAATATTGAAATATTGACTTATGACGAACTCTATGAACGAGCCAACTTTATAGTGAATCAAAAGTAAGGTCCAGATTGATCTTGGCGCTATTTTGATTGAAATTAAAACTCAACAAGGAAAATGCTGACGGATAAACCGCAGATTTTCAAATTATAAAATATCAGGCTTCATTACTAGATATTGCTAATTAGAGATGATGGGAAAAAATAATATTATAAAAAAAGACTTTTGGTGGACAGACCATCTTCAACAGGGGTTGATTTATGGACTTACTACAAGAAATCCGAAAAAAAGTAAAATTAGATGAAGCATTAAGCAGTTCAGAGGGAATTCAAGCAGTAATTACACACATTGAACGTGCGGAAAGCTTTCTTACTATAGGAAAGCGTGATGATGATATTAATTATTTTACAGATGTTATTTACCGTACAAACCACGCTTTTGAAGGAATCCTAAAAGAAGCATATACAATAATATTTGATAAGGTAGGGAATAGAAAGACGCCAGCACAGATTGAGAAATACTTTGCATCGGAATCTGTTTTTCAAGAGCGCATACTCAGAATGTTTCAAGATTATCGGCAGCAGTGGCGAAACCCATCAACACATGATTACAAGCTTTTTTTCAATGAGGATGAAGCATTCATGGCTATTGTTACCGTGTCTGCTTTCGTCAACATTCTACTTAATCAATTACATGAAAAAATATCATACAATCAAGAAAAGATAACCTTGAGTCAGGCTCAAAAGTCAATAATCTCAAAGATACCAGGATTTGGTGGAATGGCTTTTTTTAACAAAATTGAATCTGTTGTTTTACAATTTGCTAATGAAATTGGAAAATCAATTGATTTTTCAAGTACAATGAAAGAATATCAATTAATTGGAATGTTAACTGCATATTTAGAAGACACAGGTATAGCAAAAAATATTGAAAGAGATTATGCATTTACAGATAATAATAACGTCCGACTAAGACCGGATATACTCATATCTGGAGAAGAAGACATCTTTCTTGAAATCAAACTAAGTAAGAATTCTAAAATAGAAAAAGCTTTTGAAAACCAAATGATAATATATCTCCATCACTCCTCCGTTAAGAGGGGTATTTTACTATTATTATCAGAGAAACCCAAGTTACGTTATAATGCAGAATTTATAGCATATGAGATGAAAAGTGAGATAGATACTGACACCTTTGGTATTTCTAAAATTTACAAAAAAGAATTGAAGGATAATGATTCACCACCAAAAAAATAAAAGAGAAAAGGAAAATTAATAAATCCTTTATAACCTGTCAGTTTAGGTGACAGCCAGGGTCTTCACCGCTTTGGCAGGTTGTTGTAAAATTGAAATATAAATTTTTAGCAGAGGTTGTGATAACCCTGGCTGCACCTGGCTTCTGCGTTAAATTGTCTGATCTACTAATGCCTGAGTCCGGTTGTCTTTTCCGGAGCATTTGCTTATTATTTTTTTGTCTTTTAAAAAATGTTTAAGCGGTGGAGGAAAAAATAACCGGGCTCAGGCATGGGTCCAACCAATCTATCAAATTATATTATATGCTATACGTTGGTTTAAAATTAATTTTAACAAGTAGTCGACCTGATAGTCAGCCTGAAAATATATTATTTAAGAAAATATCTTTTAAATCCTTGACATATTCTTCTTATATAATTAAAAACATGGAACAGTGTTTCGTATTGTTGAACAAACTATAATTACAACAGGAGGCAAAATTGTCACAACCAACTTTTATTTTTGTTGCCGGAATAAGCGGTGTATTCTGCGGTATGGCATTATTGTATATTTCAATAAAAATTATGGGTGCAGTTGCAAACATATTGGATTCTGATAAAAAGGAGAAAAAAAATGGATAGCAGTTTTGCAATGCTCTATAAAACAACCGGCTTTTTTTATATAACTCCTGGAATGCTTTTAATGTGGTTAATCGGGCTAACATTGATATATCTCGCCATTGCCAAAGATTATGAGCCTCTTCTTCTTCTTCCCATTGGATTTGGAATTCTTCTTGCCAACTTCCCTTTAACAAGTCTCATGCACCCTGATGTCGGCCTTATCTGGAAATTTTATCACTACGGAATAGCATGGAAAATAATCCCACCTTTAATCTTTTTGGGATTAGGTGCCCTAACAGATTTTGGTCCCATGCTTGCCAATCCCAGACTCATTTTTCTGGGAGCCGGCGCACAGGTTGGTGTTTATATTACATTTTTTACAGCAAGTGCTGTTGGATATTTCACACTCCCAGAGGCAGCTACAATTGGTATTATAGGTGGTGCTGACGGACCTACTACAATCTTTCTTGCATCAAAACTTGCCCCGCAACTCTTAGGCAGCTGTGCTGTTGCAGCATATTCTTATATGGCGTTAGTTCCTATTATCCAGCCACCTATCATGCGGTTACTTACTACTGAAGCTGAACGTAAAATCAGAATGAAAAAAGTTAAAAAAATCAGTGCTAAAGAAAAACTCTGGTTCCCTTTAGTTGCAACTTTTTTAATAATACTTTTAATACCGGCAGCAGCTCCTCTTATTGCAATGTTTATGCTGGGAAACCTTTTTAGAGAATCAGGTGTGGTTGACAGGCTGACTAAAGCTTCTCAAAATGAATTGATGAATATTGTTACTATCTTTTTAGGTTTACCCGTTGGTGCAACCATGAATGCAGATGCTTTTCTTAGAAAAGAAGTTTTATTTATTTTTGGTCTTGGTCTTGTTGCTTTTATGATAAGCACAGCATCAGGAATATTAATAGCTAAATTCATGAACCTTTTTTCAAAAAATAAAATAAATCCATTGTTAGGTGCGGCAGGGGTTTCTGCTGTTCCAATGGCAGCAAGAGTTGTTCATAAAGAAGGACTTAAAGCAGATAAAAAAAATTACCTTCTGATGTATGCCATGGGACCTAACATAGCTGGAGTTATCGGGACAGTGATTGCTTCCGGTGTGTTTTTAACCTTATTATCGTAAAGCAAACAGGATTTGTATGGCTATTTACCAATATGATGATTTCATACCAAAAGTTGAAAAAAACTCTTATATCAGTGATTCTGCAAGAGTCATAGGAGATGTTACCATTGGAGAGGATTGCTACATAGGACATGGAGCAATCCTTCGTGGTGACTATGGTAAAATTATAATTGGTAATGGTACTGCAGTGGAAGAGAATGCTGTACTCCACATACGACCTGAAGGAATACTTGAACTGAAAAAAAGTGTGACAATAGGACATGGTGCCCTTATCCATTGCAAACTAATCAAATCTTTCGCAGTTGTTGGGATTGGTGCGGTTGTTGGCTTTAATGCGGTTGTTGGAACATGGAGTATTGTTGCAGAAGGTTGTGTTGTCACAAAAGATGCAATAATTCCTGATGAAAAAATTGTAACCGGTGTTCCATATCAAATCACCGGGGATACAAAACCGGAACATAAAAAATTCTGGAAATATGGCAAGCAATTGTATGTCAATCTTGCCCATGAATATCCTAAAAAATTTAAAAGAATTGATTAAAAATGTATATACATCTATTTTTTCCTTGACAATAAAATACCATTAAAGTACAGCTAAATAGTAGCTATTATCTAAGTACAAAATAGCACACAATACAAATACGTATTGTGTGCTATTTATAAAGAGGGGAGAGATTTTTATAATGTCGTTAAATAAATATTTCAAGACTGAAGGTCCATGGTCAGATGCCAGAGTTGAGATAATGTGTTCTGATACTGGCGGCTGGCGATCCGAAAGACCAGTTGTGGATGAAGAAAAATGCATACTTTGTGGCTTCTGTGCCATCTATTGTCCTATTCAAATTATGAAATTACAATCTGATTTGTTTCAACCTGATTTGGATTTTTGTAAAGGTTGTGGAATTTGTGCTCAAGAATGTCCTACAAACGCGATTACTATGGTTTCGGAAGGAGAGTTCAAATGAATACAAAAGAAAAATCACAACTCAAAGTAATGACAGGGAATGCTGCTGCTGCCGTTGGAGCAACTTTAGCACGTCCTGATGTAGTAGCTGCCTATCCAATCACTCCACAAACTGAAGTTATTGAAAAATTATCTGAATTCCATGCAAATGGCGAACTTGATGCTGAACTGATAACAGTTGAAGGCGAAAATTCAGCCATGAATGCTGTTATGGCAGCATCTCTTGCAGGCGGAAGAGTATTTACTGCGACATCGTCATGGGGCCTTGTTTTTATGTATGATGCTGTTCTTACAGCAGCAGGAGCCAGAGCACCGATTGTTATGGTAAATGTTAACCGGGAAACTCCTGGAATTCTTGCGGTCTCCTGCGGGCAGCAGGACATGATATCCACAAGAGATTGCGGATGGATTTTTCTTATTGCAGAAGACTGTCAGGACATTATCGATTCTGTGATAATGGCATACAGACTTGCTGAAGATTATGATATCCAGGTTCCTGTTATGGTTCATTATGACGGCTTTTATCTTTCATACCTTTCAGAAGTTGTTGATGTACCAACTCAGGAAAATGTTGATAAATTTTTATCTGTTCTCAATGACCAGCCACAAAGAACTATATTAACTCCGGGCGAACAAATAGGATGTGGTTCCCACGGAATTCTTGATGGTTATGTGGAACTCAGATATAAGCATTGTCTGGCACTGGAGAGAGCTAAAGATAAAATTGATATCATTGATAAAGAATTTGAAGATATCTTTGGAAGATCCTATGGCGGTCAAATTGAAGAATACAAATTAGATGATGCAGACATCGTTCTTATAGGTTCCGGAAGCATGTGCGGAACTATCAGGACTGTTATTGATGACAGACGAGATAAAGGATTAAAAGTTGGCCTCTTAAAACTCAGAATGTATCGCCCTTTCCCTTCTGAAAAACTTACTAAAGCTCTTAAAGGAAAAAAAGCAGTTGGAGTTGTTGACCGAAGTATTGCCTTTGGTTTTAAAGGAGGTCCAATCTATACAGAACTTAAAGCTTTTTCAGAAGACATGAAAGACACAAAACTTGTAAGTTTTATAGATGGGATTGCCAACACTGATATTACAAAAAATAATATAAATAAAATGATTGATATGACTTGTGATCTTGCTGAAGGAAAAGATGTTCCTGAAGTCACATGGATATCGTATGCTCCGCAGCAAGGAGGTGAATAATATGACTGAAAAAAAGAAAAAAAGATTATCAAAAGTTTTAGATCATCTAAAACATGAGGATCCCTTTGCAAAAGGGGTTGCTTTCTGCCCTGGTTGTACTCTGGAACTTCTGATTCGTTTCATACCCCAGGTTCTTGGAAATGATATTGTTATGACCGGAACACCTTCCTGTTCTGCACCTGTTATTATGGGGCAAAACACTGCAACATGGCACAAGCTGTCATATTTCGCAACGTTAATGACTGGAGCTGCTGCAAACGCAACAGGACTCGTGCGATATTATAATAGAAAAAAAATAGATAATACTGTTATTTGTTTTAACGGAGATGGAACTGCTGCTGATATCGGGTTTGGAAACTTATCCGGGGCTGCTGAAAGAAATGAAAAATTCATATATATCTGTTATGACAATGAAGGATATATGAATACCGGCATACAAAAAAGCAGTACAACACCTTTTGGTGCAAGTACTACAACTACACAG
>JAIOSM010000121.1 GCA_021107575.1 Desulfobacteraceae bacterium
CTCAACATTGATATCTCTTTTCCCAATTTCCCTGAGCATCCATCCGCAAGCTTTATGAATGAGATCTTCTTTGTCATGTAATAATATCTTTGAAATCTTCAAACAATGGTCAAACTCATTTTGCCTGATAAAATACATTGTGGATATAATTGCAATTCTCCTGTCCCACAAAACTGTTGATTTAACAAGGTTGTATAAAAGGTCCTTTTCTCTTGGGAAAAGCCATGTTCCCACAATATGTGGAGCTGAAATATCAACAAGGTCCCAGTTATTTATTGTATCCTTATTTTTAATATAAAGACTAAAAATTGTTTCTTTAATTTGATCATTTGTACTTTTTAAGACAAACCGATTTACCATTAAAATCAAGGCTATCATTCTATATTCATGTATTTCAGATCTTAAAAGCTCTTCTATTGCATCAAGCTTCAAATGTTTATATTGTTTTGCAACTTGTCTAATTACAGGGACTCTAACACCAATAAACATATCGCCTTCCCCATATCCACCTGGTTGAGTTTTAAAAAAAGTCTGGTGATGGGCTGCATATTGCGTATTTGCATGTTTTTTGAGTTCATTTTTTATTTGTTGAACTGTCATTTTCTCTCCCACTCAATTATTTTTTTGGCGAGCTCGTTTTTTTCTCTTTTTCTTCTGTTTCCTGATTTTATTTATTTTATCTGTTTCTTTTGAACTTTTACCAAACTTTATCTCTTCTATTTTGTCGATCAAAAGCCTTAATGCTAAAAAACGATTTAAATGTTGAGATCTTGCTTTCCCATACTTCACGGTTAATTGTGTTGGAATATGCTTTAAGAAAACTGCACTGGAGGATTTATTCACTTTCTGCCCTCCTCTTCCCGAAGATTTGATAAATTTTTCTTCTATATCATTCTTATCAATCCCCAATATTTCCATTCTGTTTTCAAGCTCAATAATTTTTTCTTTTTTAGGTCCCATTCTAAAAGCTTATTATATAAAATATTTTTTAAAAGCATTAATTACAGTTTTAATATTATCAATGCTTATATCGAGATGTGTTACAAGCCTGAGGTCTTTTCCCGGATAAATTAAAATCCCTTTATCTTTCATAAAATTAACAAAATCTGAAGAATCTTCTTCTAATTTCACAAAGACCATATTAGTCTGAGCAGGGTCATATTCTACATTTAATCCTTGAATTTCCGATAAACCTTTAGCAAAAAATTGTGCATTGTCATGATCCTGAGAAAGCCTGTCAATATTATTTTCCAAAGCATAAATGCATGCACCTGCTAACATCCCTGCCTGACGCATTCCTCCACCAAGCATTTTACGCCATCTCCGTGCTTCTTTAATTTGTTCTTTTGAGCCACATAATGCCGAACCCACAGGAGCGCCCAACCCTTTTGAAAAGCAAACAGAAACACTGTCAAATAAACTTGATATTGTATCTGCCTTTACACCATGCTTTACAGCTGCATTGAAAATTCGTGCCCCATCCAGATGAAATTTCAATTTATTATCTTCAATAAATATTTTTGCCTGATTTAAATAATCCATGGGCAGTGCTAACCCGGCAGTTGTGTTTTCAAGGCATAAAAGCTGAGTATTTGCAAAATGAAAATCATCAGGTTTGATAAACCTTAATACTTTATTTAAATCCAAAGTGCCATCTTTTTCAAAATCAAGAGGCTGGGGCTGGATACTTCCTAAAACCGCACCGCCACCGGCTTCATATTTATAAGTATGAGCAAGTTGTCCCACGATATATTCATCACCACGTCTGCAATGCGTTAATAATGCCAAAAGGTTAGTTTGAGTACCTGATGAAGCAAAAATAGCTGCTTCCATACCAAGCATGTCTGCAATCATTTCTTCAAGCTGATTAATTGTCGGGTCTTCTCCATAAACATCATCGCCCAACTCTGCCTTAAACATACTCTCAAGCATCTCATTGGAAGGTTTTGTTACTGTATCGCTTCTAAGATCAATCATTTTGAATCCCTAAATTTTAATTTCAATAAATAAACGCCAAAGCTATTTATGTATAATTAAAAACGATCGATTTGTAAAATACAAAATTAGCCAAAAAGTCGCTTTAAGTCTTTTGAAAAAAAATCCGATACCATTCTTTACTATTTCAACTTTACTGCAAGATAGCCGTCAATCATAAGATGAGTAATATGATGTACTACACAAACAAGGAGCGCTGCCCAATATTCAGGAAAATATGTCATCTGTAGTATGACAGCAAGAGGCAGGGTTTTTTGTGATCCCATAAAAATAACACTTTCACGTTTACCTTTGCCAATGTTGAAAAGCCATGAAACCAGAAAAGCAAGTCCCAAAAGACATATATGGAAAATAATGACTATGGGAACTACTAAGAAAAAACTACTGCTATTGGATAATAGAATATCCTTGACACCGGATAATGACATAAAAACAATGCAGATCACACAGTATTGGTTAATAATCCCCATAATTTTCTTCTGGTTTGCCGTGATGTTGAATAATATTTTTTTCAAAAATATCCCGAGAGACAACGGCACAAGAACCAGAACCAGCAATTTTACAATAATCGCTTTTTGATCAATGGACAGCACTGTATCCTGTTGCTGCAGGAGCAGAAGAATTGAAAGCACCAATGGAATAGAAACAATGGCAAGACTATTGGAAACAATAGTTACAAAAAGCGCATGGGCCATATTTCCACCGGCATTTCCTGTCATCACCACGCCGCTTGACATGGTTGTCGGCATTACTGCAACCAGAAACAAACCTATAATAACACCTGTTTCCAAAGGCAAAAAACTTATGACTGCTGCAACAATAGGAGAGATTACAATGATCATAAATAAAGCAGCAAGAGTTGATTTAACATCCCTTATACCTGATTTCATCTGGTCAATATCTATGATCATGCCAGATAATATAAATATTAAAAAAATCATAACACTTGACCCGCTATGATTCTTTAAATAAATTCCTGCAAGAGCAATTTGGCCTGTTTTATCAAAAATCACTGCCAAAAAAATCAGCACCAGCCCGCATAGAAACCATTGTTTTCTTATAATGTTAATCAAAATAACTTTTAAAGTCCTTCTTTTAAAATTTTGCCCATTGTATTCCTGGACAGTTTGTCAATGAACAGGATTTCTTTTGGGTATTTCCAGTCATGGAGATGCTCTTTGCAAATAGCCTTGACTTTATCAGATATATCTTGAGAGTCTGGAGTTTTAACCACAGCAACCACAACTTTTTCCCTCAGATCATCGAAATTTTTATCCAGGAGGCTGTTTTCTATTTTCATTTGTTGTGGTAAATCCCTTTTCGGCGTCCAATTCTAACTACAAGAACAATCATTTTTTCTGATTCAATATGGCAGATAACACGATAATCACCAATTCTATACTTCCTCAGACCTGAAAGGTCATATTTTAAGGCTTCTCCGAACCTGTAAGGATCTTCATTGCCGACTATTCGTTCAAAGAGATACTTTATAATCCGTTTTGCTTGTTGAGGATCTATTTTTTTTAATTCTTTTTGTGCTTCTTTCTCAAACTCAACTTTCCATGCCATACTCTTCCATCACTTGTTCAATAGGTATAGTTTTAGATTTGCCTGCTCGGATATCCTCGAGTCTTTTTTGTCCAAGATAGACATCTTCCATATTATCTATATGGTTAAGAATTGCCTCTTTTGCATAGTAAGTTTTTGTTCGTCCTGTAATTTTAGCTAGATTAGCTATTCTTTCCTCTAATTCTTTTGGTAGTCTTATCGCTAACATTGTTTTACCTCGTTTATACGTTTTCTAATTTATACACGCAACGCTATACGTGTAATACACATATAACACTCAATGTTATTTTTGGCAATCTTTAAATATTGTATTAACACATTTGATTCTTGGAAGGGTTTGGTTTTTAAACCTTATAAGGCCAAGCCTCTATCTTAAAAGTTCTAAGCAGATGTCTTAGACAACCCACAGAGGCATGGGCAAATGAAGGATAAAAAAATATAAAACTTATTGATAATATTGGTGGAAAAATAGAATCAATTGAAAAATATCTTATCTCAATGCCCTCTTCTTTCTTGGTACTACTTGTACATTTTTCCACCATGACTTAACCAACCATCTTTATGTCGACCTTTGGGATCATGATGGGTCCAATGGACAACACCACCTTTAGAATTCCATTTGTACTCTCCATAAAAATTTATATGATCTCCAACCTTAATAGAATCAATTCTTGGTGCAATATCAATGTTATGCGCAATCAATAAAGTTTGTCCTGATTTTAATTTAATTATAAATTTTTGGTGTTGGCTTCCTTGAGTATCACCCGGTAATAATTTAACTACCTTTCCTGAACCACCAACTTGAATATCACTTTGTTTATTTTGGAAAATCTTTTCTAATGCTTGGTCACTGGATGAATCTGCCGTGGTAAAGAATAATTTAATAGATTGAAATGAATTGACAGGTATGTAGGATTTAATGGGTGAGAAAAAAGGAGAGTTGATAAACCCATAAACCGCAAAACAGAATAATATTAACAGAAAGAGTTTCTTCATTTCAAATCCTTAAATTTATTTATCGCTGTAATTGGTAACAAGTATTAATATAGCCATAAAAATATTTAAAAATAAAATATTTTTGTAGCAAAAAAGAATTTTTTTGTAAATAGAGCCTAAGACAATTGAAAAACTTTGGGTATTATAATTGACGCTGATCATATTAATTTAGACCTTTACAGAAGTACAAGGCACACGACTACAACAGAAATTGCAAGACGTGCCGGTACTGAGAATGCTCGAAAAGCATCCGCTCATGAGACTAACAAGGCTTTTGATAGATATTGTCAGTTTCAAAATGATACAGCTTTTCAAATGGCGAAAGTTATTAAAAGACCTAATAAACAACATTATAACACTCTTGACTCGAATCATCTTCTTTTTAATAAAGCTAATAATTAATTATTAGAGTTTTTTTCACAAATTCCATTGACATTTAGCTTTCATATGCTAATAATACTACTAATAATAATAAAAAATGTGAAAAAATCTCAATTATTGTTATATAAAATGAAATTAAACTCAAATAAAAGGTTCTTATAATGTTAATCCAATTTAATGTTGGAAATGTACTATCTTTCAATAAAACAGTTAGCTTTAGTATGGTCGGTGCTAATCCTGTAAAAGAATTTGAAAATATTAATTCATTTATAGACCCAACTCATAAATTCAAACTTCTAAAGACTGCTTCAATTTATGGTGCAAACGCAAGCGGGAAGAGCAACTTAATCAAAGCAATGTCCTCAATGAAAAATTTAGTTTTAAATTCATTTCGCGATGCCTTACTTGATAAAAAGGAGAGGCTCATAAATGTTCAAAAATTTATGCTAAATACCGAATGTGACAAAAAACCATCTTTTTTTGAAATTTTATTTATACAAAAAAAGAAAAGATACAGATATGGTTTTGAAGTTTCTAACGGTATAATTATCAGTGAATGGCTCTTTTTTGTTAAAACCACAAGAGAAATAGAACTATTTGTCCGCGAGGGGAATTCAATTAAAATACACAAAAATTCTTTCAAAGAAGGCGTTGGATTAGAAGGAAAAACGCTTGCGAATGTTCTCTTTTTAACTGTAGTTGCACAATTAAATGGTGAAAAATCTAGCACTGTCATTGACTGGTTTAAAAAATTTAAAATTTTATCTGGCTTAAATAAGCTTCACCATAATATAACCTTGTCTGAATACAAAAATAATGCAAAATTCAAAAAATGGGCACAATCTATATTCACTTCTTTAGATATAATTGATTTTAACAGTGTTAAAGCAACACCTCAAGTTATTGATATTAAAGTAGCTGAGAAAGAAAAAAATCAAAAAATTCATAAGTTATTTTCTGCAATAAATGAACTTCAAAAAGATCAAGGTGATGCAGAGCAAGTTCTAACTTGGCATAATAAATATGATGGGAATAAAATTCTTAAGGAACAAATACCTTTCGATTTTTATTCACAAGAATCTGAAGGAACAAAAAAAATTATAAATTATCTCGGACCAATTTATGACACCTTATCAAAAGGTTTTGTTTCGGTTGTTGATGAACTTGATTCAAGATTGCATCCCTTGCTAACTATTATGATAATTAATTTTTTTCATGAACATAATGTAAATAATGCTCAGCTTATTTTTGCTTCGCATGATACTAATTTACTAAAAAAAGATTATTTTAGACGTGATCAAATTTGGTTCACTGAAAAAAATGATTTCAAAGAAACAGAGCTTTACTCGTTGATTGAATATAACGAAGAACATGTTAGGAATGATGCCTCTTTTGATAAAAACTATCTAAAAGGCCGTTATGGTGCAATCCCTTTTTTAGATAACATTCTTACGGAATTTAATTAATAATGGCTAAGAAGCGAAAATCACATTTTAACAAAATGGATCCTTCTAAACTTAATAGGAAAGTTGGTAATAGAACCACCAGACTATCTGCAACTGATCCTAAAAAAATTGTATTTAGTTTTAAATATTTTATTGATTCACAGCCAAAAAACAATGAACAATCATATGTTTCTTGGGAAGATGAAAAACGTTTAGCTTTACTATTAAAGGGGCTTGAAATTTTAAACAATCTGTCACTTACAGAAGCTATTCAACAAGGTCTGATTAAAGAATACAAAAAATTCCCTCCAGTCAAGAGCACAAAGTTTAAATGCCCGTCAAATTTTACTGATCGTAAGTGGTATGTTATAAAAAAAATCTTTGGTGGTGTAACAACGGTTGCAGGATTAATTATTGACAATATTTTTTACATTGTTTTTTTTGATAAAGATCATGAGTTTTGGTTGTCTCCTAAAAAACATACATAAAAACATTAAATTATATCAAGGAGATCTTACACCACTTTAACACCAACAAATTTACAACAATAAAACATATAACTTATTGAATTTATTAAACAATATTGGTGGAGGCGGCGGGAGTTGAACCCGCGTCCGAAAATATTCAACTTAGACTTCTACATGCTTATCCTGAAATTTGGAATTAGTTGGTCTGTCTCTTACAGGATAGATACATTCCAATATAGTCTGAAAAATTTAACCGTAAAGGATCAGACGCCCTTTTTCGGCGTTCCTGCTTAGTCGACGCTCTTGCTGCAACCTGCAGGAAAGGTTACAGAAGAACGGTAGTTGCTCTAGGCAGCTACTGCAAAATTATAATCATCTGCAATTAAGTTTAGTTCCACCGGTTTTACGAGTCAGCAGAGCTCGGCATGCAATCATAAGCTTCCTAATCTCCGTCGAAGCCATTTCGCCCCCAATATTGTCAAAGAACATAAACAGATTATAACCATAACGCGGTATAATGTCAAGGGGAACAGCTGTATTCAAAGGGTTTGTCAATAGTTTTTCTTTTCTCGATCCATGTCTCTTTTAATATCTCTTTTTTTTATATCTTCTCTCTTGTCATAGAGCTTTTTACCTTTTGCCAAACCTATTTTTACTTTCATCTTACCATTTTTAAAATAAATTTTAAGAGGAATCAGGGTTAGACCTCTTTCATTAATTTTTTTTGCAAGGCGTTTGATTTCAGATTTATTAAGTAAAAGTTTTCTTGATCTTAATGGTTCATGATTTCCGTAATAGGTCTGTTTGTAGGGGGTAATGTGTAATTGTCTTAAAAAAACTTCACCATTTTTTAAATCAGCATAAGAATCCTGAAAGTTCACCCTTCCCTCTCTGATGGATTTTACTTCAGTTCCAACAAGCACAATACCAGCTTCATATTCGTCTGAAATATGATAATTCCGCTTTGCTTTTTTATTAGTAGCTATTAATTTTGTGTAATCTGAACTCATATCTGATCTTCTTCTTTAAATGGAGGGATATCTTTAAATTTAGTTTTTATTATGTCAGTTATGGCGTTACAATTATTTAATTTAAGAGCCTGTTTAAACAATCCTTTTAATTGTTTTGAATCAATGTTTCGTATCAGTTGTTTAATTATTGGAATTGAGGCTGAATTCATTGAGAAATCTTTTATCCCCATCTCCATTAAAAGGGGCAGATTTATAGGGTCTCCGGCCATCTCACCGCACATAATCACCTTAATTCCCTTTTTTGTTGCAGCATCAATTGTAATTTTAATCATTTTTAATACAGCAAGATTCAACGGCTGAAACAAATGTGCAACCTGCCTGTTTCTTCTATCAATTGCAAGTGTGTATTGAATCAAATCATTAGTGCCAATACTGAAAAAGTCGACATGTTCAGCAAGCTCTTCAGCCATCATTACTGCAGAAGGTATTTCTATCATAATGCCAAGACTAATGTCTTTTTTAAAAGGTTTACCTTCTTTTTCAAGATCAACAACAACTTTGTTTATAATCTTTTTAACATTTAAAAGCTCATGAACAGAAGAAATCATAGGAATTAGCAGATTCAGATTACCAAAGGCGGCTGCTCTTAAAATTGCTTTTAATTGAGTTACAAATATTTCGGGATTGTGGAGACAGTATCTGATTGCTCTGAGGCCAAGTGCAGGATTCTCTTCTTCAATACCATATAAATGTGGATTGACCTTATCTCCGTTGATATCAAGCGTCCTTACAGTAACAGGCAAAGGATTCATCAACTCTGCTACTTCTTTATATTTAAGAAACAACTCTTCTTCAGTAGGGAATTTTTTAAGATCAAGATATAAAAACTCTGTTCTAAAAAGTCCTATACCTGTAGCGCCACTATCTTTTGCTGCTACGACTTCTTCAACAAGTTCGATGTTTGAAGAAAGATCGAAAAGCACTCCATCTTTGGTTACGGCAGGAAGATGGCTGTCTCTTGCAAGGACTTCCCGATTCCGGTCAAATCTCCATCTCTTTTCTTCATAATCAAACAGGACATCTTCTTCAGGGTTGATAACAATAATACCTGCTGAGCCGTCAACGATTAAAAGATCATCATTTTTTATATTTATTGTAGCGGTTCCAAGTCCAAGCACTGTAGGTATTTTTAAAGATTTTGCTATAATACTTGTATGTGAATCTTTTCCTCCGCGATCAGTGACAAATCCCATGATCCTTTCAAGCTGGATCTGGCTGGTGTCTGCAGGACTTATATCATGTGCTACAAGAATAACTCTCTTATTAATATCTGAAATTTTTTCATCATGTACACCTACAAGATAGGACATTATTTTTTCAGATACCTGCTCAATATCATTTGCCCGTGCTTTTAAATAAAGATCCTCAACACCCCGAAACATGAGCTTAATTTGCCTTGTAACATTTTTAAGAGACCATTCAGCATTGATTTTATTGTCAATAATAGTTTGGATACATTTTTCATAAAGCATTTTATCCTTAAAAAGCAGCATATGAGATTCAAGAATATTTAATTCTGCTCCAAGGTCTTCATCCAAACTGTCAATTATATTTGAATATTCCTGTTTTGCTTTTTCAACAGCATCTTTAAAACGATTGATTTCTTCCGGCAGCAATGATTCAGCAATGGAATACCTTTTAATAACATCTACGCCTTCACGGTCAACAATATACGCCTTTCCAATACAGATACCCGGGGAACCACTTATCCCTTGTAATATTAGCTGACTTACTTCAGATTTACTCATTCTTTCTCTTTTTCCTCTCCAAACCGTGATTCAAACAGATCACATATTAGCTCAAGGATAATTATATCTTCAGAAGTTTCGACTTCAATAAGGATCTCTGTCCCCTTATCTCCTCCCAGTGATAAAATATCAATAATACTTCCTGCGTCTGCTTTGCTATTTTTAGTTGAAATCCATACATCCTTTTGTGCTTTTTCTGCTATCCGGGCAATTTTTGCTGCTGGTCTTGCATGTATTCCAAATAAATTTTTTATTATAATTCTACGTGACAGACTATTCTTTTTTTTCAATTTTTTCCTTCATAAAATTTCCATTAATAATACTCATATTAAGCAAAAAAGTCAATCTATTGGCAGAGGGTAAATATTTGACCAGTCCCTTATTGTATGGTAATAATTTTAGATAAAAATAAAATAAATAAAGGAGATGAAATGGATAAAACAATAATTTATGGAAAAGATACTTGACCCTTCACTAATTCTGCCCGTGAGGCATATAAAAAAGAGGGTATTGAGGTTGATTACATAAATGTAATAGATAATCCTTTAAAACTTGATGAAATGCTTAAACTTTCTAACGGGAAAAGAAAAGTCCCGGTTATAATTAAAGGTGGCGTGGTTAGCGTCGGCTACAATGGCAAAAGCTGAGGTGTTTAAAAAATAATCGACTGTATGTCGATACTAAGGAAATAAAATGACTGATAATTACCCTATTGATGATTTTAAAAGTGGTGAATCCTGGAGATTGTTTAAAATATTGGGAGAATTTGTGGAAGGTGTTGATACTCTCCATGAAATTGGCCGTGCAGTCTCAATTTTTGGTTCCGCAAGAACTAATCCTGATGATAAATATTACAAAAAAGCAGAAGAAATTGCCGGTTTGTTTGCTGAAAAAGGATATGCTGTTATAACAGGAGGTGGCGGCGGTATAATGGAAGCTGCTAATAAAGGCGCTGCAAATGCAAAAGGCAATTCCATAGGACTTAATATATCCCTGCCCTTTGAACAGATTCCAAATAAATATGCAAATATTCAAAGCGAATTTAAATATTTCTTTATCCGCAAGGTAATGTTTATAAAATATGCCCAGGCCTATGTTATTATTCCTGGTGGATTTGGGACTTTAGATGAAACTTTTGAAGCCATCACATTAATTCAAACCCACAGGATCAAACCTCTTCCTGTGATTATGGTTGGTACTGATTACTGGCAGGGTTTAGTTGACTGGATAAAGGCCCGGCTGATTGCTGAAAAAATGGCTTCTCCAGATGATCTCAATCTGTTTACGCTTCTTGATGACCCTGAAGAAATAGTTCAAACGGTTCTTGAT
>JAIOSM010000444.1 GCA_021107575.1 Desulfobacteraceae bacterium
GCCTGCACCATAAAGTATTTCCAGCATTGCTGCATTGCGAAGTCCTCTTGGGGTGTTAGTTTTAACAGAATCAAGTAGTAAACTCATCTCTTCAGAGCTTATGACTTCAGGCAAGGCAAGCCCTGTTTTGGGGATATCAATATTTTTTATCGGATCAAAAGAAATAAGCTTTTCTTTTATTAAAAATTTGTAAAATCCTCTAATAGTGATAATATGCCTTGCCCTTGATTTTGCTGAGAGACCGCTTTTTTGTAAATTAATGATCCAGCTTAGAATTGATGCAGTATCACTTTGGTTAATATTCTCAATTTTATTTTTATAGAGAAAATCAATAAATACGGAAAGATCTCGTGAATAGGCCTCTATCCTGTTACGGGACAGGCCTTTTTCCATTAAAAGGTGGTCAATATATTGTTGTGAAAGTTGATCCATATTAAATCAGATAATCATCATAACTTAATGTGTTTAAAACATTTGCGCCATTTTCAGTCACTTCAATCATATTTTCAAGCCTGATCCCACCCCATCTAGGAACATAAATTCCAGGCTCAACTGTTACAATCATGCCTGGTTCAAGCAATGTATCATCAAATTTTGAGAGTCTTGGTGCTTCATGAATAACAATGCCTACTCCATGCCCGAGTCCATGGCCGAATTTACCAGTGAATTCAGTATTATCTATATAATCCCTTGCTATTTTGTCAATTGTACTTGCTTTTATGCCGGGCATTATATTTTCTACAGCTATTTTTTGTGCCTGGAAAATTATATTATATATTTGGTCAAACTTATCTGTACTTTTCCCCATGATTAATGTCCGCGATGTGTCGCTGCAATATCCTTTCAGCCTTACACCAAAATCAAAAAGCAGGGGCTCGTTGTTTTTAAATTTTCGATTACCGGGTATTGCATGGGGCAGGGCGCTATTTTCACCGCCTGCTGCAATAACATCAAAGGAAAGTGAATCAGCATCATTTTCCCGCATTAGTTTTTCAAAAATCCATGCAGCTTCTTTTTCTGACATCCCTTCTTTTATAAGTTTTTTAAATTTTAAAAACGAATCTTCAGATATTTTTAATGCTTTTTTAATCATTGATATCTCATGTCTATCTTTTTTGATTCGTAAATTTTTAAGAATATTGTTGTCAGAACCTATCTGGATGTCAAGGCTTCCCTCTGATATTTCTTCCATAATTGTCTCATAGGTTTTATAAGTAAGTCTTTCTGCTTCAAATCCTACTTTTGAGGCATTAATTGATTTAAGAATTTTCGGGAGTTCCTTTGTAAAACTTTTTTCATAGCAGATAACTGAAAACAGCGGGGCTTCATGCTCAGCCTGGGTATTATACCTTGAATCGCATGCAAGGATGAGGTCATTTTTTGTGATCACCAAAATCCCAGCTGTTTCATCATATCTTCCATCTTCTCCTGTGTATCCGCTTAAATACATGCGATTTTCATCAGAAAGAATTATTATTGTATCAAGGCCAGAACTTGCAATTTGTTTACGAAGATTTGCTATTCTTTTTTCAAAAATTTTGTTCTCCAACTTCTCCTCCTTATATAGTGGCATACTATTTTATTATTGTTATTTGAAGATTTCAGAAATGCATCTGAATCCAATTGTATTAGATGTAAAACCCGGTTTAAACAGTGCTCTAGAGCTTATTGAAATATTATTGTCTGAGTTCCAGCCTCCACCTTTTGCAACATTATAATTTTGTTTACTTTTTGTCTTTATTGGTGGTTTTTCAATATCAGAAGTCCATTCCATAATATTTCCAAGCAAATCAGAGATTTTAAATTCATTATCATAACCAGCATAATAGTCAACTGCTGTTGTTCCTGCAACCCCATTCTTATCAACATTACAGGCTTTGTTCTCCCAGGTGTTGCCCCAGGGGTATTTATATCCCAAATCTGTTCTAGCAGCAGCTTCCCATTCTGCTTCTGAGGGGAGTCTCCTTCCAATCCAGGACGCAAACGCAAAGGCATCTTCAACACTTACCTGTACAACAGGATGATATTTCTTACCGTGAATAGTGGATTCAGGGCCTTCTGGTTGATACCAGGAAGCTTTTTCTATTATGTTTGACCCGGCATTTTTCTTCCATGTAGATGCTTTTTTTCCTTTTTTGAATTTTCCAAAAAATACATTTCCTGATCCTTTTTTTTCTGCTGTTGTGATATATCCTGTCTTTTCAACAAACGCTTCAAAAAGAGAATTTGTTATAGGAAATTTACCAATAAAAACTTTTGGCATATTAAATTTTTGGAGTTCAAGGTTGGATTTCAAACCTTTTTTTGTGCCTATTGTATATTCGCCTGCTGGAACTGTTACATAGGTATTGTATTTTTTATCTGCTTCTGCAAGCATTTCATCAAATTGTTCAGCAAGTTTCTTCTTCTCATTAAAATCTTCAAGTGCTTCTAATTCTTCTTCCGTAAGTCCATCTACCTGTTTAAGTTCATCATCATCATCAATTTCGATTTCTTCGGTATCTTCATCATAGTCATCGATTTCTTCTAACTCTTCATCATCATCAAGTTCTATTTCATCTAAGTCATCCTCTATCTCATTGATTTCTTCGAGTTCTTCATCCTCATCAAGCTCTATCTCTTCAGTATCTTCGGTGTTTTCATCATCTTCGACTTCTTCGATATCATCAAGTTCATCCACCTCTTCGAATTCATCAAGTTCTTCTATCTTCTCTTCATCATCAATTTCGATTTCTTCGGTATCTTCATCATAGTCATCGATTTCTTCTAACTCTTCATCTTCATCAAGTTCTATTTCATCTAAGTCATCCTCTATCTCATTGATTTCTTCGAGTTCTTCATCCTCATCAAGCTCTATCTCTTCAGTATCTTCGGTACTCTCACCACCCTCACCATCTCCGCTGCCTTGATCGGTTCCATCACCTTCATCCTTTTTACCATATCCCTCGATTTTTTTTCCTCCTTTACTACTTCCACCCCCATCAGGAAGAATGCCGCTGGATATTTTATCAAGGACTTTTTTTATCTGGCTTATTAGCTCTTTCGACTTATTATCTTTTTCACCTGATTCTATATTATCAAGAAAATCTGTTATTGCAGTTAAAATTGACGTTGCCTGGTCAATGTCAATATCCCCGGTTTTTAATGCATCACTAAAAGAGTTTAAAAGATTAGCTTTAGCCTCTTCGCTCATGTCAAATATGTTGGTATCAGTGATTACTATATTTTCAGGGTTTTCATCTTTAGTTGAAAGCTTTTTTAAATCTGCATTTATTGAGGATTTAATACTTGAGAAATTTCTTCGTTTTGTTCTAATCTTTAAAGGGGTCTCTTCAAGATTCCATATTTCTTCTATCAGTGTATCAGTATCTATGGAAATAATATTGTTTATGGACTCTTCTGAAATATAATAGGCTTTTATCGCGGAAATAACTTTAAACTTTTTAGAATTCTCTTTATAATTTAAGTTATTGAGCGCTTGATTAATTCCGTCCAAAGATATGGATAAATTTGCCAAGAGGCCTCTCCATAAATAATTTTTGTTTTTACTATTATTGCTATTATGCTATATTAGCAGTATAATTTCAATAAATGCTTTTGATACAAGTCA
>JAIOSM010000218.1 GCA_021107575.1 Desulfobacteraceae bacterium
ACTGGAATCATTTGAACCGTGCCCTTAAAAAGCTTGATTTTATTGTAATTCAGGATATTTTTCTTTCAGAAACTGCCCAGATTGCAGATGTTGTCTTTTCGTCAGCTGCTCTTGGTGAAAGAGAGGGTACTTTCACCAATACAGAAAGACGGTGCATGAGAACAAATAAAGCGGTAGAGCCTGTTGGCAATGCCTTGTCAGACTGGGAAATTATTTCAAAACTGTCAACAGCAATGGGATATGAAATGAACTATACGTCTGCTGAAGATATTTTCAATGAAATTACCTCTTTGACTGAAAAAAGCTATGGTGGGATGACATATAAACGACTTGGTATTAATGGACTTCAATGGCCATGCCCTGATTCAGAGCATCCCGGAACCCCCTATCTTCATAAAGAAACTTTTACCAGAGGGAAAGGTAGATTCCATGCAATTGAATATAAAGATCCAGCAGAGCTTGCTTGTGAAGATTATCCTTTGCTGCTTACTACAGGAAGAATGTTTGCACACTTCCATACAGGTACAATGACAAGGGTCTCAAAGCACCTTGATGTTGAACAGAAAACAGGATATGTTGAAATTAATCCTGAAGATGCAGCAAAGATTCGAGTAAAGTCTGGAGAACCGGTGCTTTTAACCTCAAGAAGAGGACAAATGGAAGTTCCTGCCAGAATAACAACTGATGTGAAACCGGGGACATTGTTTTTGCCCATTCATTTTGGTGAGCATCCGACAAATATTTTAACAAACTCCAATGCCTTTGATCCGCTTGCTAAAATTCCGGAATTCAAAGTAGGGGCTGTTAAAGCTGAAAAATTAATACAATAAACATAGCCATGCAGAGGGCATGTTATCTTTTCAGATTTGCATGTCCTCTGTTTCAGGCTGTCAATAAGTTGCCGAGCTGATAGCCCAAAATATTCAACAGCTGTTTTTTAAGAAGCATCTCTTTGCTGAATACTATTCCCCGGATAATGCAGGTACTGCTTTAAAATATATCAGCAAGCTTTACAAAAAAACATTGATAAAAGCTTGCTTGAAAATCCTTTGACTTAATTTGCTTATATTTCTATTATCTATCAGATGGGGGTTATTGAGCGCTTACGGAGATCGTGTTTAATTCATTGGAAGATAAGATAAAACAATGGGATGGGCGTTGCCGCTGCGTGAGTTACATTAGAGGAGATAGGCATTAGATGAAAATGAATCCAATTAAAGAGCGACATTACATTAATCTTGAGAATATGTATTTAGCTGCGCCTATAAATAGTATCTATCGACCAAAAATAGAAATATCAGAGGGCTGGTCGCAGATAGAAATCAAACTAAATGATGGCTATCACCATTCAGCCGGGGCTGTGCATGGGTCAGTTTATTTTAAAATGCTTGATGACTCAGCGTTTTTTGCTGCCAACTCGTTTGAATATGAGGTCTTTGTACTAACCACGTCATTTACTACTTATATAACAAGGCCGGTTTCCTCGGGAATAATTAAAGCTATTGGAAAGGTAGTGAATCAAAACAAATCACAGTTTATTGTTGAATCAATTGCTTATAATTCAGAGGGTAAAGAAATTGCCAGGGGAAACGGAGTTTTTGTAAGGGGGAAATTTCTATTGACTGAAGCCCTGGGATATATGTAATAAAATGGAATTGCTGGCACCAGGTGGAGACGTTGATTCAATAAAAGCTGCAATTGCAGCCGGCGCAGATGCTATATTCTGTGGCCTGAATAAATTCAACGCCAGAAACCGGGCAGCAAATTTATATCTTGATGATTTGATCGGAGTCATAGGTCTTGCCCATAGAAATAATTGCAAAGTTTTTCTAACACTTAATATAATTATAGTGGAAAGTGAAATCCCGTTCCTTATAAGTTTACTGAATAAACTGGTTTATACAAGGATTGATTGAGTAATTATTCAGGATTTTGGATTTTTTTATCTGTTATCAAAATATTTTAAAAGTCTTAAAATACATGCATCAACTCAGCTTACTACTCATAATAAAGGTCAGGTAAACTTCTTAAGTAAGCTGACTGCTACAAGAGTTAATCTGTCAAGAGAGTTAAATATTAATGAGATAAAAGCGTTAACTAAAACAGGAAATGAAAATAATATTTCAACTGAAATATTTGTCCATGGTTCTTATTGTATATCTTTTTCAGGCCTTTGCTATATGAGTTCTGTTCATGGAGGGAACTCGGGAAATCGCGGCAGATGCAGCCAACCATGTAGAGATAGGTATTTAACCACTCCTGAAGGTAAAAATTTCCCTCTTAATCTTAAGGATAATTCAGCATATTTTGATCTGAGGGAAATATCTGATGCCGGAGTTGCCTCATTAAAGATTGAAGGAAGGATAAAGAATTTTGATTACGTATATACAGTGGTAAAAAGCTTTAAAAAACAAATTTTGAGTTTTTATGATCAAGGCAGGCTCAATAATGACAATAGTGATCTTTATAAGGTCTTTAACCGGGATTTTTCAAATTCTTATTTAAAGGGAGATATCAATAAAGATATGTTTATTGATAATCCCCGGGATAATTCAGCTAAGAAGTTTTCCGGTATTAATGATGATTCTGCGAATATGAAACTGGTTAAAGAGAAAGAAAAATATTATGAAGAAAAAGAAGCAATTACAGCTAATGTTAAAAGCAAAATTAAACAATTAAGCATAGCTAAAGCTTCCTTAATAATAAGCATTTCAGGGCGACTTGGTACTCCTTTAAAAGTATATGTAAACACTCCTGATACTTCATTTACTGTACTCTCAGACATTAACCTTGCAACTGCCGGTAAATACACCATAAATTATGATTATTTATTCAAAATATTTAAAGTCTTAAATAATACAGAATATTATATTGAACATCTGGAATTAGAAGGCCTTCAAAAAGATCTTTTTATACCCTTTAAAGAGCTTACTTTAATAAAAAAGAGAGTTTTTGCCATCTTAAATGATTCCCAAGAACTCATTGATTCAATTGATGTCCCTTTATTAAAAAAACAAAGTGCATTAGAAATTAAACCGGATATTGCTGTATTAATCTCTTCTCAAAAGGATTTGTATCTGTGTAATAAAACTTCTGCCAATATCTTTTTTCAGCTTCCCAATTGTTTTAAAAATGAAAGTCTTAAGTTTAAAGAGTTTTTTTTAAAAAACAAAAAATTAATTCCCTGGTTTCCCTCTGTTTTAATAGGAGACAACTATACTGCTGCAAAAGAATTTCTTTTACAGGTACAACCAGAGCTTATTGTAACAAATAATACAGGGATAGCTTATGAAGCCTGTCAAAAAGGGATTTCCTGGATAGCAGGGCCCTATCTTAATATTGTTAATTCCTATAGCCTTTTATATTTAAAAGAAAATTTTAACTGTTATGGCTCATTTATTTCAAATGAACTTAATAAATATCAGATACAAACTATTATTAATCCTGAGAATTTTAAACTATACTATAGTATCTATCATCCTATTTTACTGATGTTGAGCAGGCAATGCCTGTTCCATCAGGTCATTGGATGTACAAAAAGCAGTATTGATGAGGAGTGTATTCAAAAGTGCGATAAATCTTCATCCATTACAAATTTAAAAAATGTTTCTTTTTTTATTGAAAAAACAAAGGGGAACTATCATAGTATCTATAATAATAGTAATTTTTTAAATACAGATATTGTTATAGATTTACCAGATACTTTTGCCAGTTTTTTTATTGATTTAAGGGATGTTAAGACTGAAACAAAAATAGAGATGGATAAACAGGGAATAATAAAGCTTTTTGAAAATCTTCTAAAAGGAGATATTGATTCAAAAAAGGAACTCAAACAAATTATCCATCCTTCAACTAATGCTCAATATAAAAAAGGGATTTAATAAAAGGGATAAAACAAATAGAAACTTTAACAGGAATGAATGGAGATTGCTATGAAATGGTTTAAGTGGATATTTTTTGTATTAATTATATTAATAATAGTTGCTTTTTTTATGTTGCCCAGACTGAACAATTTCCAAGTCGATGGAGAAACCCGCCTTACCGGGATTACAAAGCCGGTAAAAGCAATAAGGGATAAAAAGGGGATGGCTTACCTGTTTGGAGAAGACTTATATGATGTGATAAAAGCACAAGGATATGTCACCGCTCAGGATAGATTGTTCCAAATGCATATATTTCGGGTTTTAATAAGAGGGCAACTATCTGAGTCTTTTGGAGAAAAAGCCAGGGAGTCTGATATTACCTATCGTACGCTGGGATTTTATAGAGCTGCTGAGAAACATGAGCGCATATTGGACAAGGATACCCAGGCGTTTTTTCAAGCCTATGCTGATGGTGTTAATGAATATATATTAAATGGAAAAGATACCTGGCCTCTGGAACTAAGTTTGGTCGGATTTGAACCAGATCTCTGGAAAGTTGCAGATTCCTTAGCTATTATGTACTTCCTGGGTTGGGGGTCAGCTGCGAATATGTCCATGGAAATTATGGCTCAGATGTTGATCGACAAAGTTGGTTATGAAAAATTCATGACCATCTTTCCTGTCAATATAAACCCTGATGAACCTTCTTTAACTTCAATGATTCCCTCGCTAAAAAAGGAAAAAGCAGAGGGAAACTATGCACAATTGAATTTTATTGAGGATTCAAAAATGAGGAGCATGGTCTCCAACGGTTTTGGCCCAATCCGGCTCGGCAGTAATAACTGGGCTGTTGATGCTACAAAGTCACCCAATGGTAAACCCATTGTGGCGAGTGATCCACACCTTGCAACCAACATGCTCCCTACTACATTTTATCCTGTGGGCATGTTTACTCCGGAATTCAGGGCCGTCGGTGTAACTGTTCCCGGTATACCCGGTTTGACATTAGGCAGGAATGAATATATTGCAATTGGCGTAACCAATAGCTACGGCGATGCACAGGATTTATACGTTGAAACGATTGATCCGAATAATCCGGCTAATTATCTGGAGGGTAAGAAGTAGATTCCCTTTAAGGTCATTAAGCAGACATTGAAAATTAAAGACAAAGACAATCCAAAAGGATTTAAAACGGAAAAAATCGTGATTCAACTGACAAAACGGGGGCCTGTGGTTTCAAATGTTATAAAGGGTTTGGATAAAGAAAAAGTCATCACTGTTCGCTGGAGTGCCTGGGAAAGCATGCAGCCATCAACAGGGATGGATTATCTGTTAAAAGCAAAGTCAGTTAAAGATGTGAAAAATATCTTAAAAGATGTCACTATTATAGGTTTAAATTTTGTTTTTGCTGATATACATGGAGATATAGCCTTTCAGACTTCTTGCAGAATACCGATTCGATCTAAAGGAAACGGATCAATTCCCTTTAAGGTAACAGATGGCCGGGATAACTGGTCAGGATGGATTCCCTATGATGAAATGCCTCAGAAGTACCAGGCCGAAAAAGGATGGGTAGGGACTGCTAATCATAATGTGATTACCAAAGATTATCCCTACTACTACTCTTCATGGTTTGCTACAAGTTATAGATATCAACGCATGACAGAATTGTTGGATCCTCCCGGGATAAAGACTGTGGACGATCATTGGAATTTTCAGCAAGATGATCTGAATGTTTTGTCCAGGTCAATTTTTCCTGTTATAGCCAAAGCATTAATTTCTCAGGAAGAAACCCGTAAAATGGGAGAAATTCTAAACAACTGGGATTTTAGAGATCAAATTGATTCTCCCGCACCAAGCATCTTTCAGGAAACCTATCGAAATCTGGTAAAACAGGTTTTTATTGATGAACTGGGAGAAGAAGTCGGGTCTTTTTTCCTTGGTAATAATTATTTCTGGCAGGAAAGATTAGGTAAAATGATTAAAGATGGTGAATCTGACTGGTTTGACAATATTAGCACTCAGGACAAGAAAGAAACTCTGACTGATCTGATACAAATGGCTGGAATGGATACTCTCAAGGATTTATCAGAAAGGATTGGCAAAGATCCTAAAGATTGGCTCTGGGGAAAAATTCATCAGATTGAGTTTCTAAATCCTGTTCGAAGAAGCGGACTGGGAAAAGGTTTTCTGGGCGGCGGTATACATCCTATGGCAGGTTCAGGTGATACAATTTACCGGGCACTGTTTCCATTAAATCATAAAGATAATCTTGTTGAAGGTTCTGCTGCCGCAAGAATGGTAATGGATTTGAGCGATCAGGAAAAAGTAGTGGCAGTTATACCTGGTGGTGTAGACGGGCGAACATTTTCTCCCCATTTTACTGATCAGGTTGAGGCATACATGAGCGGAGAGAAAATGTACTGGTGGTTCAGTGATGAAAAGATAAAGGAAAACGCTGTTTCAGAGTTACTTTTTATACCATAAAGCTTTTTCTAAATGAATAATAAAGGCCCTGGTATAAAATTAATGGTTTTTAGGGAACCCCATTTTTTTATAGAACTCAGGCAGCCTTTGTAAATTATAAGATGGGCATGCATCCAAAATTTCAAGAGTTGCCTGCTTTTTTAAAGGCCATTCTGCTTTCTTTTTTGAAAAAATTACATCATTGCTGATATTGGCATAGCATGACGGACCCGGAGTGCAGAAATGTTTACTGGTTTCTTCCCATATTTCTTTAATTGGCCTTTCAAGAATATTACCAAAAGAGAGCATTGTAAAATCACAAGGGCATACATTGCCCTGAGAATCAATAAACATGTAGTTAAAACCGGCTCCACAGCCATAATATTTTTCACTTTCAAAAAAATCATAGGCAAATACACCGGGATAGCCTTTGGTTTTCGTGCATTTTTTTTGGATTTCGAAAATTGTTTCTACATTTTCAGGTGACAATCTTTCTTCAGGCTTGCTGGTAAGCTTCCCACTCAGGATAGGAGAAGTAAGTCTCATGTCATTAATCCCAATATCTTTAAAGAAGTCTATTACTTTAAAGATCTCTTCGCGGTCACTGACAAGGGGTTTATCCGGGACAAAAGAAACTGCCACATAAAAGCCTTCATCCTGGAATAGTTTTATGGCATTTAATGCATAATCAAAGATTCCCTCTTTCCTGCGGCCTTTATCATGGATTTCAGCCTTATAATGATCAAGGCTGATAACCGGAATTTCTAACCCGGCTTTTTTAAGGTTTTTAACTCTTTCTCTTGTAAGTTTATACCCGGTAGTAAAAATAACCGGCATTGACCTTTTATCAATTGATGCAATTATATCTTCAAGATCATCACGTAAAAGAGGTTCTCCGCCTGTAAGGCCAATCACACTTGCACCTAAATCCTGGACATCAGAAATAGCTTTTTGCAGCTGTTCAAGAGATAGAACATCCTTTTTGGAACGGTCGGCAAAAGAACAATGCCAGCAATTACAAGGGCACTGGGGAGTTATTGCAAAATTTGTTACTACTGGTAAAGGTTTTCCGGAAGTTATTGAGACAACACCTCTGAGAAAACGGTCATAAGCTAAAGACGGGTAATATGGAGTGAATG